>NZ_JBOY01000028.1:0-134890 GCF_000647775.1 Pseudomonas sp. RL
GCTGGCGATTGTGGCGGGCCTGCTCGAGTTGTGGGTCGCGTTCCAGGGCCTGGTCATAGGCCAGCAGGGCCTCTTCCAGCTGGCCACCGAGGGCCAGGGCGTTGCCGCGATTGTAGTGATCGGCGGCCTGGTCGCCCTGGGCGAAACGCTCGGCGGCTTCGGCATAGTCACCGGCCAGGTACAGGGCGTAGCCCTGGCGCTGGGGGTCGGTGAAGGCCTGGGCGGCGTCCTCCGGCCGGCCTTCGGCGAGCAGGCGCTGGCCCTGCTGGTCGGCGCGCAGCCACAGGGTATCGAAGGCGGCATGGCTGGGTAATGGTGTGAACAGCAGGGGCAGGCAGAACAGCCAGCCGCGTCGACCGGCGCAGGCGGCGAGCAGCAACAGTGGCAATAACAGCCAGTAGCCCTGGTCCACCCAGTGTTCCAGCGGCAGCCGCTGACCGCTTTCCTGTTCGCTGGCCGTGGCCTCCAGCAGGCCGAGGGCCCGCAGGTCGGCGGCGTCCGGGCGCAGCGGCTGGTAGGCGCCGCCCAACTGGCGAGCGAAGCGCTGGTGGCTGGCGGCGTCCAGGCGCGGGAGCACGATGGCGCCCTGCGCGTCCTTCAGGAAGCTGCCGTCGTCCAGCACGATCGGGGCGCCCCGCGAGGTGCCCACGCCGAGGACGTCGAGGCGATTGCCGTCGAGAGGGAGGGCGGCGATGGCGGTCTGTTCCGCGTCGCTCAGGCCGCTGGTCAACAGCAGCAGGCGACCGCTGCCCTGGCCGGCCTGCTCCAGCAGGGCCAACGCGCGGGCCACGGCCAGGTCGGCACGCTGGCCGGGTTCCGGCATGATCGACGGTGTGAGCGCGCCGAGCAGGTTGAGGGCGGTGGCCAGGTCGTCGGAGAGCGGCACCAGTACGTGGGCGCTGCCGGCATAGACAACGATGCCGGTCTGCGCGCCGCGCCGTGCCTCCAGCAGGTCGACGAGGGTGCGTCTTGCCTGCTCCAGGCGAGTGGGCGGCAGGTCGGTGGCCAGCATGCGCGGAGTCAAGTCGAGGATCGCCACCAGCACATCGCCGCGCGTCGCCGTCGCCTGTTCCATGCGCTGCCAGCTCGGGCCGAGCAACGCCAGCAGCGCCAGCAGCCAGGCCAGGCCGAGGGCCAGCCAGGGCAGGCGGCTGCTACGGCCTTGGTTGCCGGCCAGCAGCAGGGCATGGAAGGGACGCGGCAGCAGCAGCTGCCAGCGCGCGCTGCGCCGTTCGCGGCGCCACAGGCGCCAGAGCAGCCAGGCGCAGGGCACCAGCAGCAACAGCCAGGCAGGACGCAACAGGGTCGGCCAGAGCTCGGTCATGGGCGCGACCTCCGCAGCCAGTAGGGGGCCATGCCCTGCGGCCGGATCACCCGCACCACCAGCAACAGGCTGAACAGCAGCGCCGCCGCCAGCGGCCATACGTACAGCTCGCGGGTGAGGCGCACCGGCAGGCTCTGCTGGGCCACCGGCTGCAGGCGGTCGAGGGTCTGGCCGATCTCGCGCAGCGCGTCGCTGGAGTGGGCGCGGAAGTACTGGCCACCGGTCAGTTCGGCCATCGCCTGCAGCCCCGGCTCGTCCAGATCCAGCCCCGGCGCGAAGGCAAAGATTCCCGGGCCACGGCCCTGTCCCGGCAGGGCGCCAATGCCGATGGTGTAGAGGGTCACGCGATTGTCCGCCGCCAGTTGCGCGGCGGTCAGCGGCGCCAGGCTGCCACCGGTGTTGGCGCCGTCGGTGATCAGCACCAGCACGCGGCTGTGCGCCGGCTGGTCGCGCAGACGCTTGACCGCCAGGCCGATGGCGTCGCCGATGGCGGTGTTCGGCCCGGCGATGCCGACGCGGGCCTCCTCCAGCCAGGTGCGCACGGTGCGCCGGTCGAAAGTCAGCGGCGCCTGCAGGTAGGCCTGGCTGCCGAACAGGATCAGGCCGACCCGGTCGCCGCGCCGCTGCTCGATGAATTCGCCGAACAGTCGCTGCACCAGCCCCAGGCGGCTGATGGGCTGGTCCCGCCAGAGCATGTCCGGGTATTCCATGGAGCCCGAGACATCCACCGCCAGCAGCAGGTCGCGGCCACTGGCGGGAATCGGCAAGCGTTCACCGAGCCATTGCGGGCGGGCGGCGGCCAGCAGCAGGCACAGCCACACCAGCATGAAGGGCAGCTGCTGGCGCCAGGCGGGCAGGCTGCTGCCACGGGCACGCTGGCCGCTGAGGTCCTGCAGCTCATCGAGGAAGCTCACCTTGAGCGCCGCCTCGCCGCTGTCGGCCGGCGGCAGCAGGGCGCGCAGCAACCAGGGCAGCGGGGCGAGCAGGAAGATCCACGGCCAGGCGAACTCAAACATGCTTGCGGATCCACAGGTCGATGGCCTGGTGCAGGGCCTGCAGCGCCTTGTCGTCGAGCTGGCAGCGCGGCCGGTAGGCGCCTTCCACCAGCACCATCCAGCGGGTGAGTCCGGCGGAGGGGCAGCGGCTGTCCAGGAAGGCCAGCCAAGCGCGGCCGCTCAGGGTCTGGCACTGGCTCTGCGGGTAGCGCTGCACGCATAGGCGCTTGAGCAGCGCGTTGATTTGCTGCAGCCAGGGGCCGGCCTCGCGGCCGTAGGGCTTCTCCAGGCTGTCGAGTTCGTGCAGGGCGGCCAGGCGCAGCGGATCGAGCTGGGTGGGGCGCAGCGGGCGGCGGCGCAGGCGGCGACGCAACAGATACAGCCCCCCGACCGTCAGCAGCAGCGCCAGGGCCAGCAGCCACCAGCCGGGTGCAGGCGGCCACCAGGGCACTGGTGGCGGCGCGATGGGCGGCAGCAGGGAATCGAGGGGATTCATGGCTGGGCCTCCACCGGCGCGGTCTGGAAGTCGCGCAACTGATCGAGCAGTTCGTGGCGGGTGCTCAGCGGCAGCAGCACCGCGCGCACCTTGTCCGCCAGTTGCTGCCAGCGCTGCTGGCGGGCCTCGCCGCGGGCACGGTAGGCCTTGCGCAGTAGCGGGTCGTAGGTGTCCAGCTCCAGCGCGGCGCCGCCTTGGGCGAAACGCAGCAGACCGGCGGCGGGCAGGGCGTGATCCAGCGGATCGGAGAGCGGCACGAGGATCAGTTCCACGTGCCGGCCGAGCAGCGCCAGTTGCTGTTCGGACGCGTCGTCCAGCGCGCGTTCGTCGCAGATCACCACCAGCAGGCTGCCGGGGCGCAGCACCTCGCGGGCGCGACGCAGCGCCGGGCCAAAGGTGCCCTGGGGGCCGGGCATGTCGGCGTGCAGGGCATGATTGGCATCGATCAGCCGGCTGAGCAGCTGCAGCAGGCTCTGCTTGCTGCGCCGGGGGCGCACTTCCGGGGCATCGCCGCTGCCGAACACCAGGCCGCCGATGCGGTCGTTGTGGTCCAGCGCGGCCCAGCCGAACAACGCCGCCGCCTGGGCGGCGAGCACCGACTTGAAGCGCGCGCCGCTGCCCAGGAACAGCGGGCGACTCTGCTCCACCAGCAGGTAGACGGGGCGTTCGCGCTCCTCGTGGAACAGCTTGGTGTGCGGTTGCTGGGTACGCGCGGTGACGCGCCAGTCGATGGTGCGCACGTCGTCCCCGGCCTGGTAGACACGCACCTGGTCGAAGTCGATGCCGCGCCCGCGCAGCCGCGAGCGATGCAGGCCTACCAGCGCACTGCGCCGGTAGGGCGTGGAAAACAGCTGCAGGCCGCGCAGCTGGTGGCGGATGTCCACCAGCTCGGCGAGGGTGGTGTAGGCGCCGGCGGGGCCGGGAGCCGGGCGGTCCATCAGCCCACCGCCACCACGTCAAGCACCCGCTGCAGCACCTGGTCCTGGTCGATGCCGGAGGCCTCGGCCTCGAAGGACAGGATGATGCGGTGGCGCAGCACATCGAAGAACACCGCCTGGATATCCTCCGGGCTGACGAAGTCGCGGCCGGCCAGCCAGGCGTTGGCGCGGGCGCAGCGGTCCAGCGAGATGCTGCCGCGCGGGCTGGCGCCGTAACTGAGCCAGGCGGCCAGGTCGGCGTCGAACTTGGCCGGGAAGCGGGTGGCCATGACCAGTTGCACCAGGTACTCCTCCACGGCATCGGCCATGTGCAGGGCGAGGACTTCCTGGCGGGCGGCGAAGATTGCCTGCTGGCTGATGCGTCGGTGCGCGCCGGCGTCGGCGCCGTGCAGCGCCTCGCCGCGCGCCTGCTGGAGGATGCGGCGCTCCACCGAGGCGTCCGGATAGCCGATCTTCACGTACATGAGGAAACGGTCGAGCTGGGCTTCAGGCAGCGGGTAGGTGCCTTCCTGCTCGATCGGATTCTGGGTGGCCATCACCATGAACAGCGGCGACAGCGCGTAGGTGCTGCGGCCGATGCTCACCTGGCGCTCGGCCATGGCTTCGAGCAGCGCCGACTGCACCTTGGCCGGCGCTCGGTTGATCTCGTCGGCCAGCACCAGGTTGTGGAAGATCGGCCCCTGCTGGAACACGAAGCTGCCGGTCTCCGGGCGGTAGATCTCGGTGCCGGTGATGTCCGCCGGCAGCAGGTCGGGGGTGAACTGGATGCGATGGAACTCCGCCTCGATCCCTTCGCCCAGCTCCTTGATGGCGCGGGTCTTGGCCAGGCCCGGCGCGCCTTCCACCAGCAGGTGGCCGTCGGCGAGCAGGGCGATCAGCAGGCGGTCGATCAGGCGGTCCTGGCCAAGGATACGGCTGGCCATGAACTGGCGCAGGGCAAGCAGCGCTTCGCGATGTTCCATCGTCGGGGTCATCTCCGGTGGGCGAGTCCGGTCGGCTCGTCGGCAAGACCGGCACTTTAATCCAACTCGGCCGCGCTGGCACGAGGCGTCGCAACCCGGAGTGGCCACCCGTGGACTAACGTTGAACGGAAACACGGGTTCGTTACTGTCACTCTGCCACCCTGCCTGCTTCGATGGAGTTGTCATGGTCTTTTTCAGCGCGTCCGGCAAGACCGATTTTCACCAGCAACTGCGAGAAGCGCTCGCCCGGCATGTGGAGCCCGAGGTGCTTCCCCGGCTGGCGCGATTCGCCGAACAGTTCTTCGCCATTGCTCCCCTGGAGGAGCTGCTGCAGCACCGCCTGGCCGACCTGGAGGGCAGCACGCTGTCCGCCTGGCGGCTACTGGAGGCGTTTCGCGGCGAGCCGCTGGTGCGGGTCTTCAACCCCGATTACGAGCAGCATGGCTGGCAGTCCACCCACAGCGTGGTGCAGGTGCTGCACCCGGACATGCCGTTCCTGGTGGATTCGGTGCGCATGGCGCTCAACCGGCGCGGTCACAGCATCCACACCCTGCAGAACAGCGTGCTCAGCGTGCGGCGCGGCGCGGCGGGGGAATTGCTGGACATCCTGCCGCTCGGCAGCCACGCCGAGGGCGCACGCGACGAAGCCCTGATGTTCCTGGAGATCGACCGTTGCGCCAGTACCGCCGAGCTGCGCGAGCTGCAGCAGCTGCTGAGTGACGTGCTGGCCGAGGTGCGCCTGGCGGTGGGCGATTACCCGGCGATGCAGGAACAGGTCCGTCGCCTGCTCGAACATCTGGCGCAGCGGGGCGATGCGGACGAGGGTGAGAGTGTCGGTGAGGTGCGGGCCTTCTACGAATGGCTGCTGGATCATCACTTCACCTTCCTGGGCTACGAGGAATTCCGGGTGCTCGAGGACGAGCGCGGCGCCCGTATCGAGTACGACGAGGGTTCGCTGCTGGGGTTGTCGCGGGTGTTGCGCAAGAACCTCAGCGACGAGCAGCGCAGCATCGAGCCTTCGGTGCTGGCCTACCTGCGCGAGCCCTGCCTGCTGAGTTTCGCCAAGGCCTCCCAGGTCAGTCGCGTGCATCGCTCCGCCTACCCCGACCTGGTGTCGCTGCGCATGCTGGACGACCAGGGGCGGGTGGTCCGGGAGTGCCGCTTCCTCGGTCTCTATACCTCCATGCTGTATACCGAAAGCGTCACGCGCATTCCCTATGTGCGCCGCAAGGCCGAAGCGATCCTCGGCCGTTCCGGTTTCGCCCGACACGCGCACCTGGGCAAGGAGCTGGCCCAGGTGCTCGAAGTGCTGCCCCGCGACGAGCTGTTCCAGACGCCGGTGGACGAGTTGTACGAGACCGCCATCGCCATCGTGCAGATCCAGGAGCGCAACAAGCTGCGCCTGTTCCTGCGCAAGGACCCCTACGGTCGGTTCGTCTACTGCCTGGTCTACGTGCCGCGCGACCACTATTCCACCGAGATCCGCGTGAAGATCCAGAACCTGCTGATGGAGCGCCTGAACGCCTCCGACTGCGAGTTCTGGACCTATTTTTCCGAATCGGTGCTGGCCCGCGTGCAGCTGATCCTGCGTGTCGACCCGCGCACCGTGCCGGCGTTCGACGCGCGCCAGCTGGAGCAGGAGGTGATACAGGCCTGCCGTTCCTGGCAGGACGAGTTCGCCAGCCTGATGGTCGAGCGCTTCGGCGAGGCGCGCGGCACCGACCTGCTGGCACGCTTCGCGCCCGGCTTCCCGGCCGGCTACCGGGAGCGCTTCGAGCCGCACTCGGCGGTGGCGGACATGCAGCACATTCGCAGCCTGTCCGACGAACAGCGGCTGGTGATGAGCTTCTACCAGCCGCTGGGACAGGGCGAGGGCGAGCTGCACTGCAAGATCTACCACGCCGATCTGCCGCTGCCGTTGTCCGATGTGCTGCCGATCCTGGAGAACCTCGGGCTGCGGGTGCTCGGCGAGTATTCGCACCGGCTGCGCCAGCGCGATGGCCGGGCCTACTGGATTCACGACTTCACCTTCGCGCCGCCGGCCGGGCTGGTGGTCGATCTGAAGACGCTCAACGGCCTTTGCCAGGAGGCGTTCACCCATATCATCGCCGGCAATGCCGAGAACGACGCCTTCAACCGCCTGGTGCTCGGCGCCGGGCTGACCTGGCGGGAGGTGGCGCTGCTGCGCGCCTACGGCCGTTACCTGAAGCAGATCCGCATCGGCTTCGACCTGGGCTACATCGCCGCCACGCTGAACAACCACACCGACATCGCGCTGGAGCTGGTGCGTCTGTTCAAGACCCGCTTCTACCTGGCCCGCAAGCTCACCGCGGAGGCGCTGGAGGAGAAGCAGGGCAAGCTCGAGGAGGCCATTCGCGCCGCGCTTGACCAGGTGGCGGTGCTCAACGAGGACCGCATCCTGCGTCGCTACCTGGAGCTGATCGGCGCCACGCTGCGCAGCAACTTCTACCAGACCGACGCCGAGGGTCGGCACAAGCCCTACTTCAGCTTCAAGATCAGCCCCGGCGCGATCAGCGAGATGCCCCGGCCGGTCCCGCTGTACGAAATCTTCGTCTATTCGCCGCGTGTCGAGGGCGTGCACCTGCGCTTCGGTCCCGTGGCGCGTGGCGGGCTGCGCTGGTCGGATCGCGAGGAGGATTTCCGCACCGAGGTACTCGGTCTGGTCAAGGCCCAGCAGGTGAAGAACGCGGTCATCGTGCCGATGGGCGCCAAGGGCGGCTTCGTGCCCCGCCGCCTGCCGGTGGGCGGTAGCCGCGACGAGATTCAGGCCGAGGCCATTGCCTGCTACCGGCTGTTCATCAGTGGCCTGCTGGACATCACCGACAACTACCTGGAAGGCCGCGTGGTCCCGCCGGAACAGGTGGTGCGCCACGACGGCGACGATCCCTATCTGGTGGTGGCCGCCGACAAGGGCACGGCGAGTTTTTCCGATATCGCCAATGGCATCGCCGCCCAGTACGGGTTCTGGCTGGGCGACGCCTTCGCCTCGGGCGGTTCGGCCGGTTACGACCACAAGAAGATGGGCATCACCGCGCGCGGTGCCTGGGTCTCGGTGCAGCGGCACTTCCGCGAGCGTGGCATCGACGTGCAGCGCGACAGCATCACGGTGATCGGCATCGGCGACATGAGCGGCGATGTGTTCGGCAATGGGCTGCTGATGTCCGAGCGGGTGCAGCTGCTGGCCGCCTTCAACCATCTGCACATTTTCGTCGACCCCGATCCTGACCTGGCCGCCAGTTATGCCGAGCGCAAGCGGCTTTTCGAGCTGCCGCGCTCCAGCTGGGCGGACTACGACGCGGGGCTGATTTCCGCCGGTGGCGGGGTGTTCCCGCGCAGCGCCAAGAGCATCGCCGTCAGCCCGCAGATGCGCGAGCGCTTCGACATCCAGGCCGAGAAGCTGTCGCCCAACGAGCTGGTCAGCGCGCTGTTGCGGGCGCCGGTGGACCTGCTGTGGAACGGCGGCATCGGCACCTACGTCAAGGCCAGCACGGAAAGCCATGCCGACATCGGCGACAAGGCCAACGATCCGCTACGGATCGACGGTCGGGAACTGCGCGCCCGGGTGGTGGGCGAGGGGGGCAACCTGGGCATGAGCCAGCTGGGGCGCATCGAGTACTGCCTAAACGGTGGCGCCTGTAACACGGACTTCATCGACAACGCCGGCGGGGTGAACTGCTCCGACCATGAGGTGAACATCAAGATTCTCCTCAACGGCGTGCTGGTCGCCGGCGACATGACCGGCAAGCAGCGCAACCAGTTGCTGGCGCAGATGACCGACGACGTGGCGCAGCTGGTGCTGGGCAGCAACTACACGCAGACCCAGGCGCTGTCGCTGGCCGAACGCCGCGCCCGCGAGCGGATGGGCGAATACCGCCGGCTGATGAGCGACCTGGAAAGCCGCGGGCGCCTGGACCGGGCGCTGGAATTCCTGCCCAGCGACGAGCAGCTCGGCGACCGTGCGCTGACCCGGCCCGAGCTGGCGGTCCTGCTGTCCTACAGCAAGATCGACCTCAAGCAGGCGCTGCTGGATTCCAGCGTGCCGGACGACGATTACCTGGTACGCGACATGCAGCGCGCTTTCCCGCCGCAGCTGGTGGAGCGCTTCGGCGAGGCGATGCGCAATCACCGGCTGCGGCGCGAGATCGTCGCCACCCAGATCGCCAACGATCTGGTCGACCGCATGGGTATCACCTTCGCGCAACGGCTGTGCTCATCCACCGGCATGGGCGCCGCCCAGGTGGCCGAGGCCTATGTGATCGTGCGCGACGTCTTCCACCTGCCGCACTGGTACCGGCAGATCGAGTCGCTGGACTATGGCGTGAGCGCGGATACGCAGCTGGCGCTGATGGATGAACTGATGCGCCTGGGACGCCGGGCCACGCGCTGGTTCCTGCGCAGCCGCCGCCAGACCCTGGACGCTGCCCGCGATGTGGCGCACTTCGGCCCGCCGGTGGCCACCCTTGGCGTGAAACTGGACGAGCTGCTGCAGGGGGCGGCCCGCGAGCAGTGGCAGGAGCGCCACCAGGCCTACGCCGAGGCCGGGGTGCCGGAGTTGCTGGCACGCATGGTGGCGGCCAGCGACCAGCTCTACATGCTGTTGCCGATCCTGGAGGTGGCCGAGCGGACCGGTCACGAACCGCTGCTGGTGGCGCGGGCCTTCTTCGCCGTGGGCAGCGCTCTGGACCTGGACGGCTACCTGCGGCGCATCACCCATCTTGCAGTGAACAGCCACTGGCAGGCGCAGGCCCGCGAAGCCTTCCGCGATGAACTGGACAGCCAGCAGCGGGAGATCACCCTGTCGTTGCTGTCGGCCCCCGGCGAAGGCGATCCGCGCCATCGCCTGGAGAGCTGGCTGGAACAACGCCAGCCACTGGTGCAGCGCTGGGAAACGATCCTCGCCGAACTGCGCGGCGCGGGTGAAAACGACTATGCGCTGCATGCCGTGGCCAGCCGGGAGCTGGCGGACCTGGCGCGTTCGGGCTGAACGGCAGCGCCGGGCGGCCGCCCTGCAGACCCGTGATCCAGGTAGGCGGTCGGCGCTTTTCGGCCGCCGTTGGGCACGACGCCCGGCGGCGCTTACGGATCGATGTGCAGGGTGGTCGGCAGGTGGTAGAGGAATTCCACCAGGTCCGGCGCGCCAGCCAGGCGCAGGCCTTCGCCGAGGGCGTTCGCCTGTTCGTCGGCGCGCGGCAGCAGCAGGGCTTCGAGCACCGTGGGCGTGCGCTGCAGCAACAGGCGCGAATACGGCAGCCCGCTGTCCAGCAGCAGCCCCATGAAACCTGGGTCGCTCCAGGCCTCGGCCGGCATGCCGAGCATGTGGTAGTGGCTGTGCAGCTCGGCCAGCACCACCGGATTGAGCCGATACTGGGCGACCTCCGCCGGCAGCTCGTGCTTCAGGCCGCGCAAGCGGGCATAGGCAACCAGAACGGCCAGCGTGGTGCCCTGGTCTCCGTCGTAGAACAGCCGTTCGCCAAACCATTCCGCCTGGCGCAGGCGCAGGGGCTGACCCTTGCCGGGCAGCGTCTGTTCGGCGGCCTTGAGGAAATCCTTGTAGCTGATCATGCGCAGGCTGCGGCAGGCCGGCGTGGCGGCCAGGTCTTCCAGGCGCGAATGGGGTGGTTGGTCACCCGGTGGACAGCACAGCCCACCGATGTCGCGCAGATCGAAGGCCGGCACGAAGCGATGATTCACCTCGAGCAGGCGCGCCAGCACCGCGTGGGCGGCCGCCTTGTCCTCCTGCACCGGTCCGGACAGGGCGCCGCGCGGTAGATCCACCAGGCGCTCCAGTTGTGGACCGAGTTGCCACCAGATGCTCAGGGTGGGCAGGGGGATCGGCTGAAACGGCAGGCTGAGCTGGCGTGCGCGATCCAGCATGCGTCTGGCAGCCTTGCCGCCCAGGCCCAGCTGTCCGGCCAGGGACGACAAACGGCTGGTGAGGCGCGGGGGTGGCGTGGGCGAGGTCATGGCAATGCTACGGGCTCCAACAGTACTGCGTCGGGGTGGCGTGCCATTCGAACCGGGTGAGCAGGGCGCATGGAAAGGTGCGTTGCCCGCCTGGCCTTGCTGGCGCTCGCTAGTGTGGCAGAGCGGCCCGCTCGCTGGCGAGGGCGACTTGGGTCGCAGATGTGGCAAACTGACTCGCGTGTCTGACAAAGGGGGCGCTCCATGCCCAGCCTGGTGCTGGATATCCATCTGACGGCCGATCAGTTCCTGGCCTACTACCAGGGCCGTGCCAACCGGGTGCTGGCCTACAGTCGCGACGGGCGCAGCGTGAGCCTGCCGGCCCATCATCTGCGGCCGTTCCTGACCCATGCCGGCATCCAGGGCACCTTCCGGCTGGAGGTAGGGGCCGACGGCAAGCTGCTGGACGTGAAGCGTCTGGCCTGAGTCCGACGGGTCAAAAGCGCGCGCCGAGCGGGTATACTCGGCGGCCCCAAACACCCAACGAGCCCGACCATGTACTCCCTGGCCCGCGATCTGCTCTTTCGACTGTCTCCGGAAACCTCTCACGAACTGTCCCTCGACCTGCTCGGCGCGGGCGGGCGTCTGGGGCTGAACGGTCTGCTGTGCAAGAAGCCGGCGGCCCTGCCAGTGAAGATCATGGGTCTGGAATTCGCCAATCCGGTCGGACTGGCCGCTGGTCTGGACAAGAACGGCGACGCCATCGACGGTCTCGGCCAGCTGGGTTTCGGCTTCCTCGAGATCGGCACCGTGACGCCGCGCCCTCAGCCGGGCAACCCGAAGCCGCGCCTGTTCCGCCTGCCGGAAGCCCAGGCCATCATCAACCGCATGGGCTTCAACAACCATGGTGTCGACTACCTGCTGGAGCGCGTGCGCGCCGCCCGCTATCGCGGCGTGCTGGGCATCAACATCGGCAAGAACTTCGACACCCCGGTCGAGCGCGCGGTGGACGACTACCTGATCGGCCTGGAGAAGGTCTATCCCCACGCCAGCTACGTGACGGTCAATGTCAGCTCGCCGAATACCCCCGGGCTGCGCAGCCTGCAGTTCGGTGATTCGCTGCGCCAACTGCTCGAAGCCCTGCGCCGTCGGCAGGAAGACCTGGCCGTCGAGCACGGCCGCCGTGTGCCGCTGGCGATCAAGATCGCCCCGGACATGAGCGACGAGGAAACCGTCGAGGTGGCACGCGCGCTGGTGGAAGCCGGGATGGATGCGGTGATCGCAACCAACACCACCCTGAGTCGCGAAGGCGTCGAAGGCCTGCTGCACGGTGACGAGGCCGGCGGTCTGTCCGGCGCGCCGGTACGCGACAAGAGCACCCACACCGTGAAGGTGCTGGCCGCCGAGCTGGGTGGGCGTCTGCCGATCATCGCCGTGGGCGGTATCACCGAAGGGCGCGACGCGGCCGAGAAGATCGCCGCCGGGGCGAGCCTGGTGCAGATCTATTCGGGGTTCATCTACAAGGGCCCGAAGCTGATTCGCGAAGCGGTGGATGCCATCGCCGCGCTGCCGCGGACCTGAAGCGCACAAATGGAAAGGGCTCCCTTGGGAGCCCTTTGGCGATCACCGTGCCAGGTCCGTGTGGGGCCTGGCGCGGCGGAAGAGCGTCGGACCGGGTCTCAGCCGACCGCTCTCATTTCATTCAGTCGATGTATGCCGGCGGTGCCGGTCAGACCGTCCCAGTGGTCGGCGCGACCTTCGCGCCAGCCATTGAGCCAGGCCTGGCGAGTCGTCGGATGGGTGAAGGGACAGAGCTCCTGGGATTTGCCATGAACACCATGTTGGTAACCGCGTAAGTAGGCGCGTTCCATCGGGTCACGCTTTAGTCTTCTCATCGGGTATTGCCCTCAATCGTTGACTGTATTTCCCACTGGCGGCCGCGTTGCGAGGCCGCGAAAGGGGTCGTTGCCGGCGTGACGACCCCATAGGAAGGGCAACCTTGCGTTGTCTCCCTGAGGTTGTTTCTATCCAAAGGGGCGAGCGCTGTGAATGATCGATTTGTCATAACGAGGCAACATTTCGCCTGACGGAACCATAAGCAGCGCCACTTGTCGGGGCAAAGCGGTATCCCAGGTGGGTTTGGGCGCTAGTTGCGCACCGTGATTTTGTCAGCAACTGTTGTGCAGCTCGTCGTTTCAATTTGTTTCGGCTTCTCTGGCGGAAGCCTTTATCGCCTGCGGGCCTGGATTTTCGAATGTCTGAGCGTTACGAACTGGTACTGACCTGCCCCAAGAGCCTGGAAAGCCTGCTGCTGGACGAGGCCGGGCAACTGGGGCTGGAAGAGGCCCGCGAACATGTGGCCATGGTGCGCGGCTTCGCCGGTATTGAAACCGCCTATCGGCTGTGCCTGTGGTCGCGGTTGGCCAACCGGGTGCTGCTGGTGCTGGCGCGCTTCCCGGTGAGCAATGCCGAGACCCTCTACGAAGGCGTCAAGGCCGTCGACTGGAGCGAGCACCTGGATGCCGGCGGCAGCCTGGCGGTGGAGTTCAGCGGGCGCGGCGCCGGCATCGACAACACACACTTCGGCGCGCTGAAGGTCAAGGACGCCATTGTCGACCGTCTGCGCGCGCAGTTCGGCCAGCGCCCGTCGGTGGACAAGGACAATCCCGACCTGCGCGTGCACCTGCGCCTGGACAAGGGCGAGGCGGTACTTTCCATCGACCTGTCCGGGCACAGCCTGCACCAGCGCGGCTACCGCCTGCAGCAGGGTGCCGCGCCGCTCAAGGAAAACCTGGCTGCCGCGATCCTGATCCGCGCCGGCTGGCCGCGCATTGCCGCCGAGGGCGGCGCGCTGGCCGACCCGATGTGCGGGGTGGGCACCTTCCTGGTCGAGGCCGGCCTGATGGCGGCCGACGTCGCCCCCAACCTCAAGCGCCAGCAGTGGGGCTTTTCCCGCTGGCTCGGCCATGTGCCGGCCGTGTGGAACCGCCTGCACGTCGAGGCCGAGGAGCGCGCGCGCATCGGCCTAAGCAAGCCGCCGCTGTGGATTCGCGGCTACGAAGCCGACCCGCGCCTGATCCAGCCGGCGCGCAACAACATCGAGCGCGCCGGACTCGGCGAGTGGGTACGCATCTACCAGGGCGAACTGGCCACCTTCGAGCCGCGCACCGACAAGGGCCAGGCCGGCCTGGTGGTGTGCAACCCGCCGTATGGCGAGCGCCTGGGCGACGAAGCCAGCCTGCTGTACCTCTACCAGAACCTGGGCGAGCGCCTGCGCCAGGCCTGCATGGGCTGGGAGGCCGCGATCTTCACCGGCGCGCCTGAGCTGGGCAAGCGCATGGGCATTCGCAGTCACAAGCAGTACGCGCTGTTCAACGGCGCGCTGCCGTGCAAGCTGCTGCTGTTGCAGGTGCGGCCCGACCAGTTCGTCACCGGCAACCGCCAGGGCGCCGAAGACCGCCTTGTGCCCCAGGCCAGTGAGCCGGCACGCCTGTCCGAAGGTGGGCAGATGTTCGCCAACCGCCTGCAGAAGAACCTCAAGACCCTGGGCAAATGGGCGAAGCAGGCCGGTGTGGAATGCTACCGGCTGTACGACGCGGACATGCCCGAGTACGCCCTGGCCATCGATTTGTACCGCGATTGGGTGCATGTGCAGGAATACGCGCCGCCGCGCTCGATCGACCCGGAAAAGGCCCAGACCCGCCTGCTCGACGCCCTGGCGGCGATCCCGGTGGCCCTTGGCGTGCCCGCCGAGCGCGTGGTGATCAAGCGTCGCGAACGGCAGACCGGTACCCGCCAGTACGAGCGCCAGGGCGAGCAGGGCCGCTTCATGGAGGTCAGCGAGGGCGGCGTCAAGCTGCTGGTCAACCTCACCGATTACCTGGACACCGGCCTGTTCCTCGACCACCGGCCGATGCGCCTGCGCATCCAGCGCGAGGCGGCCGGCAAGCGCTTCCTCAACCTGTTCTGCTACACCGCGACCGCTACCGTGCACGCGGCCAAGGGCGGCGCACGCAGCACCACCAGTGTCGACCTGTCGAAGACCTACCTGGACTGGGCACGCCGCAACCTGTCGCTGAACGGCTTCTCGGACAAGCAGCGCCTGGAACAGGGCGACGTGATGGCCTGGCTGGAAGCGGATCGCGGCGAGTACGACCTGATCTTCATCGACCCGCCGACCTTCTCCAACTCCAAGCGCATGGAAGGAGTGTTCGACGTTCAGCGCGATCATGCCCGGTTGATCGACCTGGCCATGGCCCGGCTGGCGGCGGGGGGCGTCCTGTACTTCTCGAACAACTTCCGTAAATTCCAGCTGGACGAGATGCTGGCAAAACGCTACAAAATCGCCGAAGTGACGGGCGAAACACTGGATCCGGATTTCGCCCGCAATCCCCGCATCCACAGGGCCTGGCACATCAGCCACGGCTGAACCCTGGTTTGCGCTGGCAGGGAAGTCGGTATGCAGGCAGTACAGCAAGATGATTCTTCCAGGCCCCGGCCCGTAAGTCGGGGCTGCGAAGCCGGCACTGTGTTCCTTCTGGTATTTCTTGTCGGCCTGTCGTTATCGGCAGCCGCCGCGTATGCCCTGGAGCAGAATCGCCGTGCTCAGATGCAGGATCAATTCCAGCGTCTGGCCGGCGAGCGTGTGTCGCGGATCGCCAACCAGTTCAAGACCAGTCAGCAGCAGGTCGAATCCCTCAGCCGCCACCTGAGCCTGGCCGGCGACCTGGGCCCCGGAGCCTTCGCCCTGGCGACCGAGCACCTGTTGGCCGACAGCCTGGGCTTTATCTGGATGCCCCGCGTGACCCACGAGCAGCGGCCGGCCTTCGAGGCCCGGTTGCGCGAGCAGGGTGGCGCGAACGGTCTGCGCGAAGTGGATGAGCGAGGTGCGCTTCGCCCGGCCGGGGTGCGTGACGAGTATTTTCCGGTGCGCTACGTAGGTTCGCGCCATCTGGGTGAACGCCTGCCAGGCCTGGACCTGGCGTCCCATCCAGGCAGGCGGGAGATCCTGCAACGGGCGCGCGAGCGTGAGGGGCTGGTCTCCACCGTGCTGACGCTGTCGCCTGTCACCCCCTATGGCCAGGCCCTGGTGGTGATGGCCCCGGTACTGCGTGCGGGTGAACTGCTGGGTTTCGTTTCCTCTGCCCTGCTGCTGGACGAGGTGCTGGCCGAGCACGGCAGTACCGAAGGGCTGTACACCGAACTCTGGGACCTGAGCGACGCCGAGCAGCCCCGCTTGCTCCACTCGGCAGGCGAGCCAGCCGAGAGCAGCGCGCTGGAGTACCACCGGATGCTGCCCATGGCCGACCGACTGTTCGCCGTCAGCCTGCGCCCGCAGTTCGCCTTCATGCACCAGCATGGAGGATCGGTGGGTGTGTGGGTCTTCCTGCTGGGTGGTCTGGTCAGCCTGCTGGCGGCCGGATTTCTGGGCTCGTTGCTCAGTGAGCGGCAACGCACCCGCCGCCTGGTGGCGGTGCGCACGGCTGAACTGCAGGCCAGCCAGCGGGAGTTGCAGACCAGTCAGGAAGAGCTGCGCCTCAGCGAGCGGCGCTGGCACTTCGCCCTGGAGGGAGCGGGTGATGGCGTCTGGGACTGGGAATGTCAGACGGGCCGCGCCTACTTCTCGCCGACCTGGAAGCACATGCTCGGCTACGCCGACGGGGAGATCGAGGGCACCTACCAGGAATGGCTCGAACTGATCCACCCGCTGGACCGGCACCAGGCGCTGCGGGCTCTGGAGCGCCACATGTCCGGCGCCACGGAGTCGGTCGCCTACGAGTACCGTCTGTACTGCAAGGACGGCAGTTGGAAGTGGATCCTCAGTCGCGGGCAAGTGGTGCTGCGCGATGCTCAGGACCAGCCGTTGCGCATGATCGGCGTGCATACGGATATCGATGGCCGCAAGCACACCGAGCTGCAGTTGAACCGCACCCTGGGCGAGCTCGATGCCCTGCTCAGGGCCACGACCCATGTGTTGATCATCGCCACCGACCTGCAGGGACTCATCCAGCGTTTCAACGTCGGTGCCGAACGCATGCTGGGCTACCGCGCGGAGCAGATGATCGGGCAGCCGATCGAACGCCTGTGCCGCGCCGAGGATCTGGACGATCACGCCGCGCCGTCCGGGTCGCGGCGTAGCCTGCAGGAACTGACTGCGGACTGCCGCACCAGCCAGGAATGGACGTACCTGCGCAGTGATGGTGGCCATCTGGTCGTCGACCTCATCACCACCAGTATCCGCGACGAATACGACCAGGCGGTCGGCTACCTGGGCATCGCCACCGACGCCACCGAGCGCCGGCGCAGCCGTGCGGCGCTGGAGGAGCGCGACCACCTGTTGCAGAAGCTGACCCAGCGCGTGCCGGGCATCATCTTCCAGCTGCACCGCGCGCCCAACGGCCACTTCAGCGTGCCGTACGCCAGTGCCGCGCTGTCCGGCCTCTACGAGCTGGACCCCACCGATGTGCGTTCCGATGCCCAGCGTATGTTCCGCCTTGTGCACCCGGAAGACTACCCGCGACTGCGCGACGGCCTGCAGGATTCCGCGCAACACCTGACCCTGTGGCAGACGGAGCTGCGTTGCCTGCTGCCCAGCCAGGGACAGCGCTGGTTCCGCTGCGAGGCCATGCCGGAGCGCGGTGCCGATGGTGGCGTTCTCTGGCACGGCTTCCTGTCGGATATCACGCCGCTCAAGGACACCGAACAGGAGTTGCGCCAGCTCTCGGAAACCGATGGCCTGACCGGGGTGTTCAACCGCCGCTACTTCCAGGAGCGCCTGGCGCAGGCCATCTCACTGGCCGGGCGGCGTGAAGCCGGCCTGTCCCTGCTGATGTTCGATATCGACCATTTCAAGCAGATCAACGACCAGTTTGGCCACGCCGCCGGTGACCGGGTCCTGCGGGCGTGCTGCCAGCGGCTGGGAGCGCGCCTGCGGCGTAGCGACCTGCTGTGCCGGTTGGGTGGTGAGGAATTCGCCGTGCTGTGCGCCCAGACCAGCCTGTCCCAGGCGGCGACCCTGGCCGAGGCGCTGCGGGCGCTGCTGGCTGGCGAATCGATCGAAGAAGTGGGGCGCGTCACCGCCAGTTTTGGTGTAGCGCAATGGCATACCGGCGAAACCGCCGATGATTTGCTCAATCGTGCCGACGCCGCGCTCTACGCAGCCAAGCGCGCAGGTCGCGATCAGGTGCGCCTGGCGACCTGACCTCAGCGTCGCGCGGTGCTGCGCCGCTCGCGCGGCTGCTCGTATATCGACAGCAGCACCTGGTCCAGCACTGCCGAGGCGCCCCAGGGGCGCGGGTGGTTGAGGATGGCCACCACCGCCCAGCTGCTACCGTTCACGTCGCGGCTGTAGCCGGCGATGGCGCGCACGTTGTTCAGGGTGCCGGTCTTGATGTGCGCCTTGCCGGCCACGGCGGTGTCCTGCAGGCGTTTGCGCATGGTGCCGTCCAGCGCCGCCAGCGGCATGGAGGAAATGAACTCGGCGGCGAACGGGCTCTGCCAGGCCGACTGCAACAGGCTGGCCAGGCCCCGGGCAGTGACCCGCTCGCTGCGCGAGAGGCCCGAGCCGTTTTCCAGCACCAGCCGTGCCACCGGCAGCCCCTTGCGTTCGAGCCACTGGCGAATCACCCGTTGCGCGGCGGCCGCATCGTCACTGTCCTGTCCTGTACGGAAGGCGGCGCCCAGGCTGAGGAACAGCTGCCGGGCCATGGTGTTGTTGCTGTATTTGTTGATGTCGCGGATGACCTCCACCAGGTCCGGCGATTCGGCGCGCACCAGCAGGCGCGCATCCTCCGGCACGCGGTCGATACGGTTGGCGCCCAGCAGGGTGCCGCCCAGCTCGCGCCAGATGGCCCGCACGGTACCCGCCGCATATTGCGGATGATCGAGCAGCGCCAGATAGGTGTGTGCCTTGCAGCCCTGGGCCAGCTCGCCAGTGATCACCAGGGTCACGCTGTCGCCCTGGTGAACCGGCCGGTAACTCACCTGCGGCCAGGCCGGGCAGGTGGCGCGGGCCGGCAGCGGGCGCACGCGATTGTCGATGCGCACCGCGTCCAGTGGCGGTTCGGCGCTCACATGCACCTGGCCACCTTCGCTGCGCACGCTGAAACGCTGGGCGTTGAGATTGATCAGCAGGGAATCTGGCGCCACCAGATACGGGCGGTTGGCGTCACCGCTGTCATCGTCGAATTCCGGCAGGGCGGGCTGCAGGAAATGGCTGCGGTCCAGCACCAGGTCGCCGCTGATGGTGTTAACCCCATGGCTGCGCAGGTCGCGCAACAGCAGCCAGAGGCGTTCCATGTTCAGCTTGGGATCGCCACCACCCTTGAGGTAGAGATTGCCGTGCAGAACACCGTCGCGCAGCGGCCCATCGGCATACAGCTCGGTCGTCCAGGTGTGGGCGGGACCGAGCAGCTCCAGCGCGGCGTAGGTGGTGACCAGCTTGATGGTGGACGCGGGATTGACTGGCACGTCGGCGTTGTAGGCGGTGATCTGGCCGGGACCGTTGAGCGGGATGGCCACCAGCGACAGTGCCTGGCCGTCCAGCTTGTGCTGGCGCAAGGCCTGCTGGACTTTTACAGGGAGCACCTGTCGCTCCGCCGCCCACACGGGAGGGGCAGCGAGCAGCGTCGTGGTCGTCAGCAGGCCCCCCAGCAGTAGGGGATGCAGCCATGGTTTCATGCGGGCTTCCGGGAGAATCGGCACGCGTCCGGTATGCAGCTTAGTCATCGCCTGCAAGGGCGAAGTTTGTCCGCGCCGACCGGTATCCGACGGGTGTCGTGCACAACCGCTTGGCGGAGGTCGCGTGCGGTTGTCCAGATCCCTGGACAGTCGCTTGCTGCTGCTGAACATGTCCAGAGAACCGGACGTCTTTTCAGGCCCTCTGCGTCGCTGCGGCAGTGCCAGAGCAGCGGCAAAGCCGCGTGGCGCCTGGCCTTTGGGTGTCGGCGGGGAGTTGCGGACGGTCTGGCACGTCTTTCGCTGTAGGTAGTTCAGACAAGGCGCCGTCCACGGGCAGGCGCCCCCGGCGGGTCGTCATCGGCAGGAGAACCCCACATGAATCTCAAAGGCAAGATCGCACTGGTCACCGGCGCCACCAGCGGCATCGGCCTGGGCATCGCCCACCGTCTGGCCGCGGCCGGTGCCGCAGTGGTGATCAATGGCTTCGGCGACGTCGAAGGCGTGCTTGCCGAGCTTGGCCGCCATGGCACGCGAGTCGGCCACTACCCGGCAGACATGGCCGATGCGCAGCAGATCGCCGAGATGATCGCCTACGTCGAACGGACCTTTGGTGGCCCCGACATCCTGGTCAACAACGCCGGCATCCAGCATGTCGCCGCGGTGGAGGCGTTTCCGGTGGAGCGCTGGGACGCCATCATCGCCATCAACCTGTCCTCGGTATTCCATACCTCGCGCCTGGTGCTGCCGGGCATGCGCCAGCGCGGCTGGGGGCGCATCCTCAATATCGCCTCCACCCATGGGCTGGTGGCTTCCGCCGGCAAGAGCGCCTATGTGGCCGCCAAGCACGGGGTGATCGGCCTGACCAAGAGCATCGCCCTGGAAACCGCGACCACGCCGATCACCTGCAACGCGATCTGTCCCGGCTGGGTGCTGACGCCCCTGGTGCAGCAGCAGATTCAGGCGCGCATCGAGGCCGGTGCCAGCCCCGACGAGGCGCGCCATGACCTGCTGGCGGAGAAGCAGCCGTCCCGGGAGTTCGTCACCCCCGAACAGCTCGGTGAGCTGGCGGTATTCCTGTGCAGCGAGGCCGCCGCCCAGGTGCGTGGTGCGGCCTGGAACATGGATGGCGGCTGGGTGGCCCAGTAGGTGCCTAGCGGCGCGTGCCCAGGCCGTGCTGCTGCAGCTTGCTGTACAGGCTGGCGCGGGAGATGCCCAGTTCGCTGGCGGCGCGCCGGCGATTGCCGTTGCAGGTCGCCAGGGCGTGCTGCAGCGCGCGGCGCTCGGCTGCCGCGATGCTGTGCGCCAAGGGCTGCAGCGGCTGCTGGGGTTCGTCAGCGGGTGGAGCAGCCTGCGGCGTTGGGTTGGCGGCCGCCGTGACGGGCAACGGTGCGCCGCGCGTAGCCAGCAGTGGCAGCAGTTGCGCCGCCTCCAGCACTGGGCCGTCGGCATCCAACTGTACCCGCTCCAGCAGGTTGCGCAGCTCCCGCACGTTGCCGTTCCACGGCTGCCGGACCAGCAACATCAGGGCTTCGCGGCTCAGCTCCCGGGGCGCCTGGCCGGAGCGGTTGGCGATGTCGTCGAGCAGGTGTTCGGCCAGCGCCGGGATATCCTCGCGGCGGTCGCGTAGCGGCGGCACGTGGAGCGCCAGCACATTCAGGCGGTAGTAGAGGTCGGCGCGGAACTGCCCGGCGGCGACCTTGGCCTCCAGGTCGATATGGGTCGCGGCGATCACCCTTACGTTGAGCGGCTTGACCTGGTTGGAGCCGAGCGGCTCGACTTCCTGCTCCTGCAGCACACGCAGCAGCTTGGCCTGCAATGCCAGCGGCAGGTCGCCGATCTCGTCGAGGAACAGCGTGCCACCGTTGGCCACCTCGAACTTGCCGATGCGCGCCTTGCGATCGGCACCGGTGAAGGCGCCCGGCGCGGTGCCGAACAGCTCGGCCTCGACCAGGGTTTCGGGAATGGCGGCGACGTTGACCGCCACGAACGGGCCGTTGGCGCGCGGCGACAGGTTGTGGATGCCCTGCGCCAGCAGCTCCTTGCCGGTGCCCGTCTCGCCGCGCAGCAACACCGTGGCGTCCAGCTGTGCGGCGCGCCGGGCCTGGCGCTTGACCTCGCTGGCGGCGGCGCTGCCGCCGATGAAGCCGGCGATGGTGTAGCGGGCGCGGCGTGCCTTGGCCAGCTCACTCTGGGTAGCCAGCAGTTGATTCTGCAGGCTGTTGTACTTGGCCATCAGCGGTTTGAGCTGGTGCGCGCGATCCAGCAGCACGAAGCCCAGCGCACCCACCAGGGTGCCGTCCTTGTCGCGCAGCGGGATGCGCGTGACCACGAAGTGCTCGCTGCCGAAGGCCATCAGATCGAGCATGCTCGGTTGGCCGCTCTCGACCACCTCGCGCAGGCGGCTGGCCGGCAACACCTCTTCGATCTCCTTGCCGAGCACGCAGTGCGGCGGACTGATGCCGAGCTTCTCTGCGTATTTGTCGTTGATCCAGACGATTCGCGCCTGGCGGTTCACGGCGATGGTGCCTTCGCACTGCGCATCAAGGTGATCGAACAGCAGGGGCATCGCCACCGCGCGAAAGCGCTCGGGAGATACCCCGACGATCAGGCCGTGCTGGTCGAGGTCGTTGCTGGAGATGGCCATGGCAGCTGGGCTTCCGAGGGTGACGGGGGATTATGGGAGCCGCCTCGCCGCGCGGGCAAGGCGGTACAGCCGGGGATCAGGGGCCGCCATACACCTCGTTGGGCAGCCAGGTGGCCAGGGGCTCGAAGTAGAACACCAGGGCCATGCCGAGCAGTTGCAGGGCGATGAAGGGCGCCACACCCAGATAGATGTGGCGGGTGCTGATGCCCGGCGGGCAGACGCCCTTGATATAGAACAGTGCGAAGCCCACGGGTGGGGTGAGGAACGAGGTCTGCAGGCACAGCGCGAAGAGGATTGCGAACCACAGGGGATCGACGCCCATGGAGAACAGCACCGGCGCCACCAGCGGCAGGATGATCAGGGTGATCTCCACCCAGTCGAGGAAGAACCCCAGCAGGAAGGTGATCGCCAGCACCGTGAGCAGCACGCCGGTCTGGCCGAACGGCAGGCCGGTCAGCGCGGCACGGATCACGTCATCACCGCCCAGGCCACGCAGCACGGCGGCGAACACCGTGGCGCCGATGAAGATGCCGAAGATGAAGGCGGCGGTGCGGCTGGTCTGGTAGAGGGCGTCCTTGAGCACCGAAAGGCTCAGGCGACGGCCGCCGGCCGCCATCAACAGCGCGCCGGCCGCGCCGACTGCCGAGGCCTCGGTGGTGGTGGCGATGCCGAAGAAGATCGAGCCGAGCACGGCGAAGATCAGCGCCAGCGGCGGCACCACGGCCCGGAACACGTCGAGCAGGGCGCGGCCGTCGAGCTTCTGCCGGTTGGCGGGTGCCGGGGCGAAGTCTTTCTTCAGCCAGGCGACGATCACGATGTACAGCACGTACATCAGCGCCAGCAGCATCCCCGGGATCAGCGCGCCCATGAACAGCTTGCCCACCGAGGCCTCGGAAGTGCCAAGGCGATCGGCCATCAGCACCAGCATGATGCTTGGCGGAATCAGGATGCCCAGCGTGCCCACCGAACAGGCGGTGCCTACCGCCAGGCTCTTGTTGTAGTTGGCCTGCAGCATCGGTCCGAGCGACAGCATGCCGAGTAGCGCCACCGAGGCGCCGACGATGCCGGTAGACGCGGCGAGCAGGATGCCGACCACCACCACGGTCACCGCGTAGCCGCCGCGCAGCGGGCCGAGGACCCGTACCAGGCTGTGCATCAGCCGTTCGGCGATGCCCGAGCGGTCGAGCATGATGCCCATGAAGATGAACAGCGGCAGGGCGACCATCAGCTCGTTGGCGACGATGCCGTAGATGCGCGCATCCAGGACGCCGATGGTGCCGTCCCAGGTGAACCAGAGATCGGCGTCGAAGTGATCGACCAGTACATAGCCGAGCACCGCGAACAGCAGGCCGATGCCGGCCAGCGACCAGGCGACCGGGAAGCCGAGCAGCAGCAGGCCCATGAAGCTGGCGAACATGGCGATGACGAGAATTTCTTCCAGACCCATGATTGCGACTTCTCCATCAGGGCTGCGAACGAGCGCGGTCGCGGTCGTCCGAGGGGGCCGCCAGGGCCCGCGGGAAATGGAACAGCAGCGTGCTGCAGCGCAGTGCGCGGGAGAGCAGCGCCAGCGCCACCAGCAGCAGGCCCAGCGGCAGCACGCTCTTGAAGATGAAGCGATAGGGCAGCCCGCTGGGTGCCTGGGAACGCTCGTTGTACAGGTAGGCCTGGTAGGCGTAGGGGACCAGCGCATCGATCATCAGCAGGATCACCGGCAGCGCCAGCAACACAATGGCGAGCAGCTCGATCCAGGCCTGGCTGCGCAGGCTGAAGCGTTCACGCAGCACGTCGACGCGCACGTGGTCGTCGCGCACCACCGCATAGGCGAGGGACAGCATCACGGCGGCGCCGAACAGGTGCCAGGACAGTTCCTCCAGCGCAATGGAGCCGCGCGAGAGAATGAAGCGACTGAACACGTTGGCCAGTACCACCAGCAGAACCACCAGCCAGAGCCAGGCGCTGGCCTGGCCGATGGCGGTCAGCAGGCGATCCAGTGGCCGCGAGATGCGGTTGTACGGCAGCGCCTCGGGCGCTGCCGTATCGGGAGAGACGGGCTTGAAGGACACGGCGACCTCGGAATCTCGACACGGGGATTGAGAAGCGGGCACGTTGCCGTGCCCGCTCACGGGCGCGCAGCCGTCAGTCGTACTGGTAGTAGTCGCGCGGCAGGTAACCCATGCCGTGCCAGATCGAGTGATGCTTCATGAACTCGCGCTGGCTGGTCAGCACGCGCTTGAACATCTCGTCCTTGGCGGCCATTTCGTCGAGCACCTCGTCGGTCACCCTCTGCAGCTCGCGCAGCACCGGCTCGGGCAGCACCTGGGCCTTCACGCCCTGCTGCTGATAGTCACGCAGGGCAGTCGGCTGGGCCCACTCGCTCTCGGCGAAACCCTTGAGGGTGGCCGCCTCGCAGCCCATCTCGATGAGCGCGCGACTTTCCGGCTTGAGCTTGTCCCAGACATCCTTGTTGACCAGCAGGTGCGAGGTGGTCAGCGTCTGGTGCCAGCCGGGCATGATGTAGTTCTTGATGATCTGGTCCAGGCCCAGCATCTTGTCCACCGCCGGCTGCGAGAATTCGGTGGCGTCGATGGTCTTGCGTTCCAGCGCCTGGTAGATCTCCCCGCCGGGCACCATGGTCACCGAGGCGCCGAGCTTTTCCAGCACCTTGCCGCCGATGCCGGCGAAGCGGATGCGCAGGCCGTCGATGTCGCCCAGCTTCTCGATGGGCTTGGCGAACCAGCCGGCGCCTTCCGGGCCGATGATGCTGCACAGCATCGGATGGATGTTGCGCTGGGCATAGATTTCCTCGAGCAGCTTCTTGCCGTCGCCCTGGTAGTACCACGCCAGGTGCGCCGGCGGTTCCATGTTGAACGGTGCGCCGGAATACAGCGGCAGGGCCGGGATGGTGCCCTGGTCGTAGCCGACCCAGGTATAGCCGGCCGGATACTTGCCGGTGCTCACCGCATTCATGATCTCGAACGGCGGCACCAGTTCGCCGGGCTCGTAGTAGCGCAGCTGGATGTTGCCGCCCGAGATGGTCTTGAGCGATTCGGAGAGATGCTTGACCGGGGTGGTCAGGCCGACAAGGTGGGACGGGAAGGCCAGCGGTACCTGCCAGCGGATCTTCTCGCTGGCCATCACCGGGCTGGCCAGCAGGGTGCTGGTGAGCAGCGTAGCGGCGGTAACACTGAAGGTCAGGCGGGAAAGCTGTTGCTTCATGGACATGCTGAGTTCCTTCTTGTTGTTTTTGTATGTGCTACCGGTCGGACAGTAGCGCAGATCACGTCCGGTTCGCTGCTGCGATGGAACGCTGCAAGGGCACCGGCAGGTGGCGAAGGGAGCCAAGCAGGTTTCATACCTGTTCTGAAAATCCTTTTTAAATCAATAAGTAAGAATATGGAGCGACAAGCACATCCGGAAATCTGGACATGCGCGACGGGTATCGGTGTCTGTTCGTCCAGAAACCTGGACTCGTCTGTCCGGTTTTCTGGACGCCTGCGTGTGAGTCCGCGTGGTTGCTGGGTTTCGGCCCGGGTGAAGAATTTGCATGGGCGACGCTAAAGCCGGTAGAGTGCCCGCCACTTTATTGAGGAGACACCCCATGGCTAGATCCCGCCGCCTGCGCAAGAAACTCTGCGTCGACGAATTCCAGGAACTGGGCTTCGAAGTGCAACTGAACTACCGCGACGGCATCAGCGACGCCGAGCGTAACGCCGCCATGGACGATTTCCTGGACCAGGCCATCGAGGCCAACGGCCTGGGCTTCATTGGCGCGGATGAGTACGGTTATGTCTGCCTGGGCCGTCGTGGTTCGGTAACCGCCGAACAGCGCGCCCAGGTCGAAGCCTGGCTCAAGGGCCATCGCGACCTGTCCCGCAGCGTGGCTGGCGAGCTGATCGACGTCTGGTACCCGGACGCGCCGATCCACCAGCCGCAGTAACGGCCAGCGGAACCGATCAAGCCCTCCTCGCGAGGGCTTTTTTGTGGCCGGTGGGCACCAGTCAAACGCCAGGACTGCGACCTTTGCGCCAATTGTGGCGGGCCAGGGCAGCGCGCTACCTTCTGGAACCTTGTCCGGAGAGCATTGCCATGAAGCGCATCGCTGCCATTGTCCTGTTGGGTCTGGTAATGGCCGGGCCGCTGCAGGCCACGCGTTCCGATCGCGTCGACACCCTCATCACCGAAGCCCGCACCGCCTTGTCAGCAGGCGACTATCAGGGTGCGCTGGGGAGTCTGCTCGATGCGGAGAGTACGCTGGGGTTTGCCAATCCGGTGATTCTGCATCTGCGCATCACCGCCCAGCAGATGCCGCTGGAGGCGGGCAACTACCGCTACCTCGACCTGCGTGAGCAGCGCGGCAACTGCGCGATCTACATGCACGAGTTCGGCGTGAACCACCCGGCGGATGCGATCTCTCCGGACATCTCGCGCATCTGCGCAACGCTCAAGAGCTATCCCCGCGAGGCGCTGGAGGTGGTGCGCGCCAATCTGGAGGCGCGCCGCTACACGGCGGCGCTGGACGATCTGGCCGCGCTGGAGAAATTCGGTGGCGCTTGGTCCGAGCCGCAGGCGCTGCTGAAGATTCGTGCGCTCGAACAGGCGCTGGCGGTCGAGCGCAATCCCGAACGCAAGCAGGCGCTGCGGCGGGAAGTTGACGACTACCTGGAGCGGGTGTCGGCGGGGCAAGACCAGCCGCTCCCGGCCGACCTGGCATATGTGCGGGCGCTGGCCGGCGGGGACTGACAGCATCGCGGCTGAGGCCGCTCCACAGGATGGCCAGGCCCGTAGAGGTCGAGGCGCAGTCTTGGCCACCGCGCTCAGAAACGACATCGCCCGCCGATAGGCGGGCGATGCGTATTGCACGTGACGGTCAGGCGTTCCAGGGACGGTCGCCGTGCTCGTCCTTGACGCGGGTCGGCAGGCCCATCTGGTCGAGCAGGGTCAGGAACGGCTCGGGCGGCAGCTCCTCCACGTTGACCATCTGCCGCGCATCCCAGTCGCCACGGGCGATCAGGCGGGCGGCGGCCACCGGCGGCACGCCGGCAGTGTAGGAGATGCCCTGGCTGTCGGTCTCGGCGAAGGCTTCCTCGTGGTCGGCCACGTTGTAGATCAGCACTTCGCGCGGTTGGCCATTCTTGCTGCCCTTCACCAGGTCGGCGATGCAGGTCTTGCCGGTGTAGCCGGGCGCCAGCGAAGCCGGGTCGGGCAGCACGGCCTTGACCACCTTGAGGGGCACCACTTCCTGGCCCTCGGCAGTCTTCACCGGCTGCTCGGAGAGCAGGCCCAGGTTCTTCAGCACGCTGAATACATTGATGTAGTGGTCGCCAAAGCTCATCCAGAAGCGGATGTTCGGCACGTCCAGGTTCTTGGACAGCGAATGCACCTCGTCGTGGCCGGTCAGGTACAGGTTCTGCGCGCCGACCACCGGCAGGTCATCGGTACGCTTGACCTCGAACATGCTGTTCGGCGTCCACTGGCGGTTCTGCCAGCTCCATACGGTGCCGGTGAATTCGCGGAAATTGATTTCCGGATCGAAGTTGGTTGCGAAGTACTTGCCGTGCGAGCCGGCGTTGACGTCGAGAATGTCGATGGAGTCGATCCGGTCGAAGTACTGCTTGTTGGCCAGCGCGGCCCAGGCGTTGACCACGCCCGGGTCAAAGCCGATGCCGAGAATGGCGGTAATGCCTCTCTCTCGGCATTCGTCCAGGTGCTTCCACTCGTAGTTGCCATACCACGGCGGGGTCTCGCAGATCCTGCTCGGATCCTCGTGGATGGCGGTGTCCAGGTAGGCGGCGCCGGTTTCCATGCAGGCGCGCAGCACGGACATATTGAGGAAGGCAGAGCCAACATTGATGACGATCTGCGAGTCGGTCTCGCGGATCAATGCCTTGGTCGCCTCGATATCCAGCGCATCCAGGGCATAGGCCCTGATCTCGGCGGGCTGTTTCAGGCTGCCCTTGGCCGTAACGCTGTCGATGATGGCCTGACATTTGGAGAGATTGCGCGACGCAATGGCGATACGACCCAGTTCGTCGTTGTGCTGCGCGCACTTGTGAGCCACTACCTTGGCAACACCCCCTGCACCAATGATCAGTACGTTCTTCTTCAATTATTTCTCCCTCGCTGCCGGCCTTCAGGAAAGGCTGGACAGGTAGTCGTCGTAACCAAATTCACGGACCAGCTCGATGCTGCCATCGAGCTGCCGCACGGCGATGGACGGCATTTTCAGGCCGTTGAACCAGTTTTTCTTGACCATGGTGTACCCTGCCGCGTCGATGAACGACAGGCGATCGCCGATGGCCAGCGGACGATCGAACCGGTACTCGCCGAAGATGTCTCCGGCCAGACAGGATTTGCCGCACACCATGTAGGTGTGCTCACCCTCGCTGGGTGCCATCTTGGCATTCAGGCGGTAGATCAGCAGGTCGAGCATGTGCGCCTCGATAGAGCTGTCCACCACCGCCAGGTGCTTGCCGTTGTAGAGGGTGTCGAGCACGGTCACTTCCAGCGACGCGCTCAGGGTGATCGCGGCCTCGCCCGGCTCCAGGTAGACCTGCACGCCGTGGCGTTCGGCGAAGGCTTTCAGGCGCGCGCAGAAGGCATCCAGCGGGTAGCCTTCGCCCGTGAAGTGAATACCGCCACCCAGGCTTACCCACTGCACCTGCTTGAGCAGATGGCCGAAGCGCTCCTCGATATGGGTCAGCATCTGGTCGAACAGCTCGAAACTGCTGTTCTCGCAGTTGTTGTGGAACATGAAGCCGGAGATCTTGCCGATCACCGCCTCGATCTTCGCCGGGTCGTGCTCGCCCAGGCGGCTGTGCGGACGGGCCGGGTCGGCGAGGATGAAATCGGAGCTGCTGACGCCCGGATTCACCCGCAGGCCGCGCACATGATTGGCCGAAGCCTGTTCGAAGCGCTGCAGCTGGCCGATGGAGTTGAAGATGATCTTGTCCGAGGCAGCCAGCACTTCCTCGATCTCGTCGTCGGCCCAGGCCACGCTGTAGGCGTGGGTCTCGCCGGGAAACTTCTCGCGGCCCAGTTTCACTTCGTACAGGGAGGACGAAGTGGTGCCGTCCATGTACTGGTGCATCAGATCGAACACCGACCAGGTGGCGAAGCACTTCAGCGCCAGCAGCGCCTTGGCCCCGGAGTGCTCGCGCACGTAGGCGATCTTCTCCAGGTTGGGCAGCAGTTTCTGCTTGTCGATCAGGTAATAAGGCGTCTTGAGCATCTGTAAACCCGTGCGAGTCGGCTGGCGGAGGCGGCCAAGGCCCCCCCTTTTCAAAGAGGGGGCGCATTGTGCCGATAACCGTCGCGGACTGGAAGGCCGCGAGCTGACTATCTCGTTTCGGGTTGTCTCAACTCAAGGTGACGAACAGATTGCAACGCCGGTAAATGGCGTCGAAAAACCGATACCCGGCGCCGTTCAGCTAGCCGCCAATTGCCAGGCGCTGAGCCCCAGGAGCGCCAGCAATACGCCGGTACCGAGCACGAACACCGGCATACGGCGCGAAAGCTGGTTCGAGCCGATGTGAATACCGGCATGCACCACGCGCAGCGCCACGTACAGCCAGGCGAGCAACAGCGCCGGCAGGCTGACCCCGTCGATGGCATGCAGCATCAGGCACAGCGCGTAGAACAGCACCGGGGATTCGAACTGGTTGGCCAGATTATTGGACACCTTGACCACCGACTCCGGCCAGGCCCGGTTGTCCAGCGCGGCTTCCCTCATGTTGACGGCGCGGGACTTGACTGCTCCGGCCTTGCGTCGGGCGAGGAAGATGTAAATGGCAAGGGTCAGGGCGATCTGGGCGAGAACCGGCCAGAAAATCAGTGCGGCATTCATCCGTTGAACTCCAGGTGGCGGGGAGACTGTGCGAGCAGGGGTCGATTCTGAACGATGCGCCGGCCGGCAGCCGGCAAGGGTGCGCAGATTCAGGCGGCTTCCGGGTCGGCACAGGTCATGGTCCATTCCTCGTGGCCGGTATGCTCGTCCGGCTGGCGGACCTGGCGGCGGAAGCCATGCTTCTCGTAGAAGGCGATGCTGCGCGCGTTGGCGGCGTATACGCGCAGCGTGAGCTCCGGGCGCAGGTGCTGGGCGTGCTGGAGCAGGCGTGCACCGATGCCCTCACCCTGGCGGTCGGGCGCCACGAACAGCGCCGACAGGGTTGGGCCGACGAGGGACAGGAAACCCAGCACCTGGCCATTTTCCTCGTACACATAGGACTCGGCGGCCGGCAGGTAGACCTCCTGCATGTCGCCGACCCGCGCCACCCAGTAGTCCGGGGCGATGAAGTCGTGGGCCTGGATGGAAGCGTTCAGCCAGACGCCGAGCACGGCGTCCATGTCGGTAGGGGCGAAGGATCGGATCATGTTGTTGTTCTTCGAGGATCGGATGGCCGGATGCTCGCACAGAAGCCGTTCTCAGGCCAGCCAGCCGAGGCGGAAGCCTACACCGGTCAGCACGAAGAGCACTGCGATCAGCGTGACGGGGTATACATGCCAGGCCAGCGCCGTCAGGTTGTGGTTGCCGAGCCGGGGAATGATGCGCAGCCGGGCATCGGCCGCCAGCGCCGCGGTGGCCAGCAGCAGGCCGAGCTTGATCAGCAGCAGGTTGGCGGCCGGGTTGGCGCGGTTGCCCAGCGCGGCCAGGTCCGGCAGGTAGTGGGCCGCCAGGTACAGGCCACTGGCGATCTGTACGATCAGCGCCGGGATGCCGACGCGTTCGTAGGCGGACTCGAAACGGCGGAGGAACTCCAGGTCCCGGCTGTGCAGCACCTTCGGCAGGATGGCCAGCGCCAGCACCAGATGCCCGCCGGTCCAGACGGTGGCGCCCAGCACATGGGCGAGGAGGGCGAGTTCGTACATGGGTGGCTCCTGTCAGCTGGCGGTGCTAGAGCATTCCGCGTGTTCACCCACATGGCCTTGACGGGGATCAGATCCAGCGCCGCGTGCGTTGCCGATAGGCCTGAAACTGCTCGGCGAAGCGGCCTTCGACCATGCGCTCCTCGCGGGGAATCACCACCTGGTTCATGTAAAGGAAGAAGGCCAGCGGGCCGAGCAGCGCCGGCCAGGAATCACGCCACAAGGCGAAGCCGATCAGTACGAGCAGCATGCCCAGGTACATGGGGTTGCGTGACAGTCGGTAGAGGCCGTCAGTGACCAGGGTATCGGGGCTGCGGGTCGGGTCCACCGTGGTCCCGCGAGCGCGGAACAGCCCGGCGGCAAGGATCAGCAGCAGCCCCCCGACCAGCAACAGGGCTATGCCGAGCCAGGGCAGTCCGGGCAGGCCCAGGGGCGCGGGCAGCAGGCGGTCGAACAGCCAGGCCAGGCCGAGCAACGCCAGCATGACCAACAAGGGATAACGTGCCATGGAGCCTCCTGGAATACGGTGCTCGGGCAGTCTACGCGGCGCGCCTGGCGCTGCCTATCCGGACGGCTTCGGGCAGTTGCCGGCCTGCTGCGCGGCGCTGGCCAACAGGCGCTCGCGCTCGGTTTCCAGCAGCTCGCGCAGCCGGCTCAGTTCGTCCATGCGGGCCTCCAGGACGACGAGCTTGTCCGCGATCAGCGCGGCGCCTCGGGCGCAGTCCAGTTGTCGGTTGCGCCGCGCGGCAAGCAGTTCGCGGCATTCCTCCAGGGCAAACCCCATGGCCTGGGCGTGGCGGATGAAGGCAAGTTCGGCCACGGCCTGCTCGTCGTACTCCCGGTAGTTGTTGGCGCGCCGGCGGGCCTGCAACAGGCCGATGCGCTCGTAGTAGCGCAGCGTGTGCCGGCTGGCGCCGCTGCGGATTTCCAGTTCGCCGATACGCATTCCGTGCCCTCTTGACCTTCGACTGGGCTCGACAGTTTAGCCTGCGTCGCCTCTTCACCAAGGAAGCGACACGATGACCACGACCTGCCTGGTAACCGGCGCCAGCGGCTTCATGGGCCGCCATCTGCTGGCGTCTCTCACAGCCCACGATCACACGGTGCTGGCCCTGCTGCGCAGTCCTGACAGGCTGCCGGCATTGCGGGCGGAGGTCGACGCCCTGGGCGGGTGTGGCGACCGGCTGCATGCGCTGGCCGGTGATCTCGCCAGTCCCGGCCTGGGACTGAACGGGGCCGATCGCCGGCAGGCCGCACAAGCGGCAGTGGCTTTCCATCTGGGGGCCCAGTTCGCCTGGCGGCTGCCAGTGAGCCGGGCGCGCACGGTGAATGTCGAGGGCACCCGGCAGGTCGCCGAGCTGGCCGCCGCCTCCGGGAGCCGGTTGCTGATGGTGGGTGGCTTCATGCTGCGCAACCCCATGCACCTGCGACGCCTGGGCATTGACCTGGAGCGGCCGTCGCGCACCGATTGGCCGGCCGTCTACCGGCGCAGCGGGGGCTACGAGGGCAGCAAGCTGGAAGCGCATTTCATGGTGACCCGGCGGATGCGCGAGCTGTCCGGGGCGCTGACCTGCATCCATCCGGCGACGCTCTGCGGCCACAGCCGCACCGGCCATATACTGCCAACGCAGCCGCTGGCCGGGTTGATCGACAACCTGGCCCGTGGCCGACTGCGGGCCATCCCCGGCACCCCGGCGCACTGGCTGCCGCTGGTGTGCGTGGATTTTCTTACCGAGCTGACGCGCCTGGCGGGGTTCGATCCGGCCATGGAAGGTAGCGAGTTGCTGGTGCTGGACGATGCCACGCCGAGCCTGGCCGGGCTGGTTCGTCGGCTCGCGCAGGCGCTTGCCCTCGAGCCGCCACATCGGCACCTGCCGCTCGGTCTGCTGCGTGCCCTCCTGCGGGTGCCGGGAACGGCGCAGCTGTTGCGTACCGAGCCGGAGTCGCTGCATTTCATCCAGACGCACCGTTTCGATACCACGGCGACCCGCGCCTTCGCGGCGCGTCACGGTGTGCCCTGGCCGGATATCGGCGCGGCGCTGGAGGCGACTGCGCGGTTCGCCGGCTCCGCTGGACGCTAGTCAGGCGATGCCTGCGTGCGCCAGTATGGCGCCTTCATCCACCGCGTCGATCTGCTCCGGCGCCAGGAAACGCTCGCCGTACTGGCGCGGCAGGTCGTGGCGAATGAACAGGCGGAACAGGTCGGGATCGATGTGGCCGTTGCGGCACATGTTGGCCATCAGCATGAGGGATTCGCTTAGGGTCTTGCCGCGCTTGTAGGGGCGATCGACGGCGGTGAGTGCCTCGAAGATGTCGGCAATGGCCATCATGCGCGCCGGCAGGCTCAACTGTTCGGCGCTGAGCCGGCGCGGGTAGCCGTTGCCGTCCATCCGCTCGTGATGACTGCCGGCCATGTCGGGGACCTCCTTGAGGTGCGGCGGGAAGGGCAGATGGCCGAGCATGATCAGGGTCTGCACGATGTGGTGCTTGATCAGGTAGCGTTCTTCCTCGGTGAGGGTGCCGTGACGCACCGACAGGCTGTACAGCTCGCCCAGGTTGAACTTGTACTCGGGCACGCGCATACGGAAGCCCCAGGGATTGTCCGGTGCGATGCGTTCTTGCTCCGGTCGCTCGATCAGATGGTCGGGGCGATCAGCCAGCAAGGGTTCTTCCACCGGTAGCGCCGCAGGCGGCTGGCCGGCCTTGCGCTGGGCTTCTTCCCAGGACAGGCCCAGGCGATCGTCGAGGGTGCGCAGCCAGCGGCGCCGGGCAATGCGCTGCAATCGCTGCAGGTCCGCCTCGGCCATGTTCTCGCTGCCCAGGTTGCAGCGGGCGACGAAGGCGAAATCGTCGTCCAGTTCGGCCAGTTGGCGCTCACGGCGCTCCGCCAACTGCGCCGCGTCTCCCCCTTCGGCCAGGGCGCGCCAATAATCGACCCAGGCGTCGCGCTTGAGCACCTCGAAGCGGGTGCGGATCTCGTGGATGCGGTTGTAGAGCGTTTCCAGCTTGGTGGATTTGTCCACCACGTATTCCGGCGTGGTGACTTTGCCGCAGTCATGCAACCAGGCGGCGATATGCAGGGCTTCCCAGTCCTCGGCGCTGGGGCGGTAATCGCTGAAGGGCGGTTCGCTACTGGCCGCGGCGGTGCGCGCCAGCATCAGGGTGAGTTCCGGCACGCGCTGGCAATGGCCGCCGGTGTAGGGGCTCTTGGCATCGATGGCGCCGGCAATCACCTGGATGAAGGCCTCCAGCAGGCGCTTCTGGCGATCCAGCAGGCGCTGGCTCTCGATGCTCAGCGCGGCGGCGCCGGAGATGGCCTCCACGAAAGCGATGCGTGCCGGCTGCAGCAGGCTGGGATCGCCCTGGGCACCGGTGATGCGGTTGAGCAGCAACAGCACGCCCAGGGTGTCGCCCTGGCGGTTGTGCAGGCCGATGCACAGCAGCTGCAGCTGGCGACAGTCCAGGCGCTCCATCAGCTCGCGCAGGTCGCCGGCCTGCTCGTAGCCGAGGGCGATCAGCAGGCTCTCGCCGCCCTCGGCCGGCTGGCGCAGCCAGACGGGAGCGCTGGCGCTGTTACGGTAGGCGAGCAGGCCGCCGCGCACTGGCGCGTCGTGGGAGTTGCGCAACAGCCAGCCGTGGGGCTCCAGACGGCCGCTGTCGGCATCGCGCAGGTACAACAGGCCGGCGTCGGCGCCGCCAATCCCCAGGGTTTCGCGCAGCACGCGTTCGAGCAGGGCTTCATAGCGGGTTTCGGCGGCGAGCGAGGCGTTGATTTCCAGGAAGCTGGCCAGGTTGTTTCGCATGTGCCGCATGACGCCGGCCAACTGGTCGATTTCCAGCACCGGCGAGCGGTTGTCCACCGTCTGACTGAAGTCGAAGCGGCCGATGGCCTCGGCGTTGCGCGCCAGACTGCGCAGCGGCAACACCACCAGGCGCGAGGCCAGCCAGGCCAGCAGCATGCCGAGGGCGGTGACGCCGATGGTGATCAACGCGCTCTGCCAGCGGATGCGGTAGGCGTCGCCGAGCAACTGGTCCTCCGGCACCAGGATCGCCAGGTTGAGGCCCTGTGGTCCGCCCTCGGCGATGCGGCTACGGGTCACCAGCCAGTCGCGTCCGGCCAGGCGCAGGCGGCCCTGCAGCAGGGTGGGCATGTCGAACAGCGCGGCCAGGCCGGGACTGAGTCGCCGGGCGGGAATCAGCTCCTGGGCGCTTTCGTCGATCACCAGGGCGCTGCTGGGGTAGGCCACGGCACGCCCCTGGCTGTCGTAGAGCACCAGTTGGGTATCCGGGGTGACATTGTGGCGGGCGAGGGTGGCGGACAGGTCGGCCAGGGTCAGGTCGGCAGCCAGCACGACCTCGCCATGCACGGCCAGGGCCAGGGTGGTGCCCACCTGGCGGCTGGAATAGAAGACGTAGGGCTCGGTGGTGATAAGCCGCGCACTGTCGCGGGCTTCGACAAACCAGTTGCGGGTACGTGGGTCGTAGGCTTCCTCGGTTTGGGGTGCGCGGCTGACGACGCTCAGCGTGTCGTCGTAGAAACGGTGCTGGGAGACGATGCGCCGGCCATTACGTTCGATCGACCAGACCTGGAAGCGCGCGTTCGGCGGGGCATCGAACAGCGACCTCAAGCGTTCATCGCGCAGCGGCCTGACCATGAAGAAATCGCCGTCCGGATAGCCGACGTACAGTGAGTCCAGCTGGGGATTGTCACGCAGCGCCTGGCTGAAGGGGCGCAGCAGCGGCAGGCGCTGATCCAGATCGCGGCCCTGGGTCGCCGGCGCCTGGGCCAGCAGGTGCAGCAGCCGCCGGATCGGCGTGAAGGTGTTCTGCAGGTCCTGCTCGACGGCCTCCTGAATCTGCACTGACAGCTGGGCGCTGCTGTCATAGATGATCTGGCTGGCCTGGCGGTAATGGAACACGCCCAGCACGAAGCCGCTGAGCAGCAGCAGGCTGCCGAACAGCAGGGTGATCAGGACATGCAGCGGCAAGCGGCGAAAAGCCTTGGGCATCGTGGTACTCCAGGGCGAGCCACCATCCCTGGCCCGCGACGGGTACCTGCAAGCTTAGTCGGGGGGCTAGCCGGCGCGGTGGTGTCAGCCGCGCAGCGGCACGCTCAGGCTGACGCGCAGGCCATCGGACCGGTTGTCGAACGCGAGACGAGCGGCGCAGCGCTCGACAATGGCCTGGACGATGGCCAGGCCCAGGCCGTTGCCCTTGCCCTGGCTCCAGAACCGCTGGGTGAGCCGCGGCAGGTGCGTTTCGGGCACGCCGGGGCCGTGATCGCGCACCGTGAAGCGCACCTGGCCGCCTTCCTGCTCCACCCACAGCTCCACACCCGTGCCGGCTGGCGTATGACGCACGGCATTCTCCAGCAGGTTGCGCAGCGCGGTAATGGCCAGCACCGAGGGCATGGCCAGCGGGGCGTCGGGCAGGGGCTCCAGCAGATGCAGCGCGACAGGCGCGGGACTGACATCGTGGATGGCCAGTTCGGCCACATCGCGCGCCAGCAGGGGTTCGTCGTCTTCCAGTGGCAGCTGGCCCTCCAGACGCGCCAGTAACAGCAACTGCTCGAGGGTGCGCTGCAGGCGGTTGGCGCCCTGTTCGGCATTGGCCAGCGCCCGTTCGGCGGTGGCGCCCTCGGTCATTCGTGCCACTTGCAGGCAGGTCTTGATTACCGTCAACGGGCTGCGTAGCTCGTGGGCCATGTTGTTGGTCAGGCAGCGCTCGCGTTCCATGGCCTGGCTGATGCGCTCGAGCAGCAGGTTCTGGGAGGTCACCAAGGGGCGCAGCTCGCTGGGCAGACCCTGCTCGGGCAACGGGCTCAGATCGTCGGCGCTGCGCCGGGTCAGGGCTTCGCGTACGCGCGTCAGCGGCGCCAGGCCCTGGCCGATGCCCAGCCAGAGAATCGCCAGGCTGCCGAACAGCGCTACCACTGCGGGTACCGTGGCGCTCAGCCAGATGGAGCGTTCCAGTTGCGAGCGTTCCTCCAGGCGGTCGGCGGTGGTGATGCGCAGGCCGTGGTCGCTGACCAGCGTGAAGCTGCGCCAGGGGTGGCCGTCGATGGTCTGGGAGCGAAAGCCCTTGTCCACCTCCAGGGGGGCGCCCGGCAGGGCATGGCTGCGGGCCAGCACGGTGCCGCGCAGCGAACTGACCTGGCAGCGCAAGCCATTGGGGATGCCCAGCTGCTCGGCGCTCAGGCGCTGCTCGTGCAGGCCGTTGAGCAGTTCCGGGGGCAACTGCGCGACCAGGCCGGCAACCATGCGTGCCGACGCCGCCAGGCGCTGGTCGAGCGCCAGCATGGTCTGGTTGCGCAGGTCGTAGAGCAGCCAGGTGGCGGCCAGCGTCCAGAGCAGCAGGAAGGCGCTGCCGAGGATCAGCGTCAGGCGCAGGCGCAGGCTCATGGGTCGCTGCGCTCTGGCTCGCCGAGCCGGTAGCCGAGTCCGCGTACGGTTTCGATGATGCGGCTGCCCAGCTTGCGACGCAGGTGATGGATGTGCACGTTGAGGGCGTTGCTCTCCACGTCGTCGCTGAAGCCGTAGAGGGCGTTCTTCAGCTGCTCGCCGCTGAGGATTCGTCCGGGATTGTGCAGCAGGGTTTCCAGCAGGGCATGTTCGCGTCGAGTCAGCTCCACGGGCAGGCCGTCGAGCAAGGCCTCGCGGGTGCTGGGATCGTAGCGCAGCGGGCCGTGTTCGAGTGGATTCACGCAGCGCCCACCGGCGCGGCGCTGCAGGCTGTGCAGGCGGGCGCTCAGTTCGCGCAGGTCGAAGGGCTTGAGCAGGTAATCGTCAGCGCCGGCCTGCAGGCCGGCGACCCGGTCGCTGACGGTGTCGCGGGCGCTGAGCACCAGCACCGGTATCGCCAACCCCTGCCGGCGCAGGCGTTGCAGCAGGGATAGCCCATCCTCGTCGGGCAGGCCCAAGTCCAGGATCAGCACGTCGAAGGTGGCGGCGCGCAGCATGGATTCCGCAGCGACGGCGCTTGCCGCATGCTCGATGGTCAGGCCCTGGGCAAGGAGTCCGGCGACGATGCCGCTGGCGATCAGGGGGTCGTCTTCGACGAGCAACACAAACATGGCAACCACTGGTAACAGAAACCTGCCGGCATTATGCCTTGGCGTGCGCCTGGAGTGCTGATCCGGATCAGCACTCGCGGCTTGCTACCTTCGGAGGGTAAGCGCAGGCACCCCAGTTAATGTCTGCTTAATCGAGGTGCGGCAATTTGGCGCAGTAATTCCATAAGGTCTTCCCGCCGTGTCTTCGGAGGCGGTGGCGGGACCAGCCCGATGTACATCTCCAACGATGAGGGGAGCACAATGAAGAAGCTTCTGACCCCGCTGGCCTTCGCCATGGCGCTGGGTGCGGCATCCGCCGCCCAGGCGCTGGAAGGCGACGCCAAGGCAGGCCAGCAGGCCGCCGCCGTCTGCACCAGTTGCCACCAGCCCGATGGCGGCGGCATGAACATCGCCGGCGGCCAGTCCTGGCCGCGCCTGGCCGGCCTCGATGCCGACTACCTGTACAAGCAGCTGCGCGATATCAAGGCCGGTAGCCGTCAGAGCCCGGTCATGATGCCGTTCGTGAGCATGCTCAACGAGCAGCAGATACGTGACGTGGCAGTGTACTACAGCCAGCTGCCTGCCACCGCCGGCAAGGGGGGCGAGCAGGCCAGCGCCGAAGACCTGGCCCACGGCGAGAAGCTGGCCACTGTCGGCGACTGGGAGCGTTATATCGTGCCCTGCCAGAGCTGCCACGGCCCGGCCAACCTGGGCGTCGGCGGGCAGTTCCCGGCGCTGGCCGGCCAGCACGCCGGCTACATCGCCGATCAGCTGCGCGCCTGGAAGAACGGCACCCGCGACAACGACCCGCTGCACCTGATGCTGGCGATTGCCGAGCGGATGGATGAGAAGGATATCCGCGCGGTATCCCAGTGGCTGTCCCGGCAGCCGGCCAAGTGAGGAGCGAGTCGATGAATATCCCCTTCGTGAAACTGTCCGCCGCCATTGCGGTGGGCCTGCTGAGCCTGAACGCGACCGCCGCCGACGTGCGCTTCCCGGTGGACATGCCCAAACCCAAGGAAGGCCAGCTGGTGCACGTGCCGCCGACCATGGACGACCTGGAGAAGAGCCAGCTCCATCCGGAGCTCAAGCGGGTGATCCGCCGGGGTCATGACCTGTTCATGAACACCCAGCAACTGCGTGGCAAGAACGTGTTCAACAACATGAACTGCAGCAGCTGCCACATGGGCGAAGGCCGCCTGCCGTTCGCCGGCCCGGTATGGCCGGCGGCGGTGACCCTGCCGGACTTCCGGCCGAAGAACAACCATGTGAACAACCTGGAGGAGCGCATCGCTGGCTGCTTCAGCTATTCCATGAACGGCACGCCGCCGGCCTATGGCAGCGACGACATGCTGGCGCTGTCCGCCTATCACCAGTGGCTGGCCAAGGGTGTCGAGATGTATCCCAGCGCGCCAATCTATGGCCGTGGCTACCCGAAGCTGAACGACCCGCAGCAGAAGCCCGACTACAAGCGTGGCAAGCAGGTGTACGAGGCCAAGTGCAGCCTCTGCCACAGCAACGACGGCAGTGGTCTGGTGCAGAACGGCAAGGTGGTGTTCCCGGCGGTATGGGGCGACAACTCCTACAACTGGGGCGCCGGTATCGCTCGCACGTTCACCCTGGCAGCGTTCGTCAAGCACAACATGCCGCTGGGCCAGCGCGGCACCCTGAGCGATCAGGAAGCCTGGGACGTGGCCTACTACATCGACACCCAGGAGCGTCCGCAGGACCCGCGCTACACCGGTAACGTGAAGGAAACCCGGGCCAAGTACGACGCGACCTTCCACAAGGCCACCAACTACGGCATGACCGTCAATGGCAAGCTGCTGGGTGACCACGACAACACCGGCAGCAAGCCCTTCCTCAAGCCCGAAGCGCTCAAGCCGCGCACTTTTACGGCTGAGTAAGCGCCTGCTGTTGACTGAACCCTGGGGCCGGCTTCACACCGGCTCCAGGGTTTTTTGTGCCCGCCGGATGTTGCTGCGCCGCGCCGACCGGCAGTGCGAGTTGACCCGTGTCGGGGGAAAACAGGCGGGGCTCGGTTTCAATTGGCCCTGCGGTCACGCCTAGACGGCGCTATGCCGAGCGCCCTCTCGCCAGCACCCGCTGCAGTGCTTGCACCAGGCTGGCCATCATCAGCACCAGCACAATTCCCAACACCACATTCAGCAGGCGTCCCTGCGGCTGTAGCCAGTCCGTGGCGAGGCCTTCGCGCAGCAGCAGGCAGCCCAGGGTGGTCTGGATGGCGAACAGCAGGTAGTGGCTCGCCTGGAAGGCGCGGTTGAAGAAGATCACCGGCAGCAGCAGGGCGCTGAGCAGCAGCGGGCGCTGCAGGCTGTGGCCGATGGCGGTCATCAGCGCGCTGACCAGCAGCACGGCCAGCGCCATATACAGCAGCGGCCGCAGGCCACGCACCAGGTTGAGCTGCAGCATGATCACCACCGTCAGGCTCAGCCAGTAGCCGTGGGCCAGCTCCAGCAGGTCGATGAACAGCCCGGCCAGCCCCAGGGCAAGGATGCAGGCCAGGGCATGCAGCAGCCACGGCTGGCGCGGCACGCTGCGGGCCTGGCGGCGCATCACGCGCAGCACCGCCAGCAGGCGTGGCATGTAAGGCCAGGTGCGCAAGGCATGCAGGCCGCGCAGGATGAACGCCAGCAGTGTGGTCCACAGGGCACCGAGCAGGAACAGCATCGCCACCGCGCCGGCATTGTTCAGGTCGCTCTGGCCATGGCTGCCCTGGCCGAGACACAGGCAGACCGCCAGGCCGAGCCCCAGCTTGCCGGCTTCGTTGCCGTAGCGTTGCAGGCGGGCCAGCAGTAGGCCCATGGCGGCGAACAGCAGCAGGCTATACAGCGGATGGCTGGCGGCGGTGTAGCCCAGCGCCGCGGCGAGGGCGCCTAGGGTACCGATGAGCAGCATGCGCAGCATGCCGTAGCGGTGCAGCGGATTGGCCAGGGCCGCCTGGAACGCGCCCAGCGCCGCCCAGAGGAAGCCGTTATGGCCGCTGACCAGACCGAGCACAAGGGGCAGGGCGCAGCCGAGCGTGGCGACGGTGGCGACACCCCAGACCGGTGCCGAGAAGCCGTGGCGCACGGCATGGGGAATACGAAGACGCATGGTTCGGGTGTCGTGACGGTTGGTGTAAGGCCTGTCGGCATTGGGTAGCGAAGCGGGAGGCCTGCGCTGAGTAGACTGACAGGCGCCGGCAACGTTCAGTCACATCGGCCGGGCCCGCCCGGTCAGCTCCAGGGCCATTTCGCTGGCGTAGCTGTCGGTCATGCCGGCGATGAAATCCAGCATGCGCAGATAGCCCCGGTACAGCGGCCAGTTCGGATCGGGCGCGTTGTTGCCCAGCAGGTCGAGCACTCGGCGATGCTTGAAGGATGGCGTGCGGCCACCATGCTGCTCGCGCGCCGCGCCGCAGAAGGCGTTGAGCAGGATTTCCAGGGTGGTGTAGGCGCCGATCTCGTGCAGGGTCTTGCGCTTGTCCTGGAAGATCTTTTCCCGGGCGGTGGCCTTGGCCTGCTGTACGCAGTAGCGCGCCGGTCCTTGCATGTGTTCCACCAGGTCGCCTTCAAGGGTGCCGGCCAACAGGGCATCGCGCTGGTCCACGAAGGCGCGGGCGGCGGCGTTGGTCAGGTGCTCGATGGCCTTGCCGCGCAAGATTGCCAGCTTGCGCCGCCGCGAGTCTTTGGGGCCGAGCTGGCGGTAGGTTTCCGGCAGGTCGTCGCCGACCAGGCCGAGCAGCAGGGCTTCGACCTCGCCGTAGTCGAGCAGCTCCATTTCCAGGCCGTCTTCCAGATCGATCAGGCCATAGCAGATGTCATCCGCCGCCTCCATCAGGTAGACCAGCGGATGCCGGGCCCAGCGCTGTTCCTCCAACTGCGGCAGGCCCAGCTTGCCGGCGATCTGCTCCAGCACCGGCAATTCGCTCTGGTAGCAGCTGAACTTGTGCTTCTTGTAGCCCAGGGCGTCGGCGTGGCGCGAGGTCCAGGGGTACTTCAGGTAGGTGCCGAGGGTCGCGTAGGTCAGCCGCATGCCGCCGTCGAACTGGTGGTACTCGAGCTGGGTCAGCACCCGCAGGCCCTGGGCGTTGCCTTCGAAATGCAGGAAGTCGTTGCGCTGGTCGTCTTCCAGGTCGTCCAGCCAGCCGCGCTCCCCGGCCTGCTGGAACCAGTGGCGAATGGCATCCTCCCCGGAATGGCCGAACGGCGGGTTGCCGATGTCATGGGCCAGACACGCGGACTGCACGATCATGCCCAGGTCGCCGGGGTCGCACCAGTCGGGCAGCTCGCCACGCAGCATCTCGCCGACGCGCATGGCCAATGAGCGGCCGACGCAGCTGACTTCCAGCGAGTGGGTCAGGCGCGTGTGGATGTGGTCGTTGCTGGACACCGGGTGCACCTGGGTCTTGCGCCCCAAGCGGCGGAAGGCGCCGGAGAAGATCACCCGGTCGTGGTCCTTGTGGAACGGCGAGCGGCCAAGCTCCTCGGTGCCGTGCACGGGCTTGCCGAGGCGTTCGCGGCTGAGCAGGGAATGCCAGTCCAAGGGCGGGTCTCCTGAAGGGGCGGAGGCTCAAGCTTGGCCATTTGCGGTGGATTGGACAAGCGGAGAGCAGGGCGTCGTTCGCGGCGCGATTGTCTGCCGTAGGGTGGGTAACTCGCGCAGCGATTACCCACCGAAGGCGGGTGCCCTGCGGTAGACAAGGCTGCGCCGTTGTCTACCCTGCGGTTCTGCTACGGCCCCTCCACGGGCACTGAAACGAAAAAGGCGCCCGAAGGCGCCTCTCGCAATTCCGCGACCGGGCTTACTTGCCCTGCCAGCGCTTCAGGATCAGGGTGGCGTTGGTGCCGCCGAAGCCGAAGCTGTTGCTCATCACGGTGTCGATCTTGGCGTTCTCGACGGTGCTGCGCTGGATCGGCAGGTCGGCGACTTCCGGGTCCAGCTCTTCGATGTTGGCCGAACCGGCAATGAAGTTGCCTTCCATCATCAGCAGGCAGTAGATCGCTTCCTGCACGCCGGCGGCGCCCAAGGAGTGGCCGGACAGGCTCTTGGTGGAGCTGATGGCCGGGGCCTTGTCGCCGAACACTTCGCGCACGGCGCGGGCTTCCGCGACGTCACCTACCGGGGTGGAAGTGCCGTGGGTGTTCAGGTAGTCGATCGGGCTGTCGACGGTGGCCAGTGCCTGCTGCATGCAGCGCACTGCGCCTTCGCCGCTCGGGGCGACCATGTCGTAGCCGTCGGAGGTGGCGCCGTAACCTACGATCTCCGCGTAGATCTTGGCGCCACGGGCCAGGGCGTGCTCCAGCTCCTCGACCACCACCATGCCGCCGCCGCCGGCGATCACGAAGCCGTCACGCTTGGCGTCGTAGGCGCGGGAGGCCTTCTCGGGGGTGTCGTTGTACTGGGTGGACAGGGCGCCCATGGCATCGAACAGGAAGCTCTGGCTCCAGTGCTCCTCTTCACCGCCGCCGGCGAAGACGATGTCCTGCTTGCCCATCTGGATCTGCTCGACGGCGTTGCCGATGCAATGTGCGCTGGTGGCGCAGGCCGAGGAGATCGAGTAATTGACGCCCTTGATCTTGAACGGGGTGGCCAGGCACGCGGACACGGTGCTGCCCATGGTGCGCGGGACGCGGTACGGGCCGACGCGCTTGACGCCTTTTTCGCGCAGGGTGTCCAGGGCTTCCATCTGGTTGAAGGTGGAGGCGCCGCCCGAGCCGGCGATCAGGCCGGTGCGCGGGTTGGAGATCTGCTCTTCGCTCAGGTTGGCATCGGCAATGGCCTGCTGCATGGACAGATAGGCAAAGGCTGCGGCGTCGCCCATGAACCGGTAGACCTTGCGATCGATCAGCTCTTCCAGATTCAGGTCAATCGAGCCGGAGACCTGGCTGCGCAGACCCATTTCGGCATAGGACGGATTGAAACGGATGCCCGGGCGGCTGGCGCGCAGGTTGGCGGAGACGGTTTCTTTGTCATTGCCCAGGCAGGACACGATGCCCAGGCCGGTAATCACGACGCGACGCATACGGATTGACCCTTAGAAATTGTCAGTGGAAGTGAACAGGCCGACACGCAGGCCTTCGGCGCTGTAGATTTCGCGGCCATCGACGCTGACGCTGCCATCGGCGATGGCCAGGATCAGCGAGCGGTTGATGGTGCGCTTGATGTGCAGGTTGTAGGTGACCTTCTTGGCGGTGGGCAGCACCTGGCCGAAGAACTTCACCTCGCCCGATCCCAGGGCGCGACCGCGGCCGGGGTTGCCCTGCCAGGCCAGGAAGAAACCGACCAGTTGCCACATGGCGTCCAGGCCCAGGCAGCCGGGCATGACGGGATCGCCTTCGAAGTGGCAGCCGAAGAACCACAGGTCCGGGTGGATATCGAGCTCGGCGACGATCTCGCCCTTGCCGTACTTGCCGCCGACGTCGGAAATATGGGTAATCCGGTCGACCATCAGCATGTTCGGCGCGGGCAGTTGCGCATTACCCGGGCCAAACAGCTCACCGCGGCTGCAGCGCAGCAAGTCTTCCCGGGTGAAGGCGTTCTGTTGTGTCATGCGAGTTCCTCAATAGTCCCAGTCATGGCTCTGGGTAAATCGTTCATCTGCACGCGCGTGACGGTGCAAATCAGCCTAAGAGACAGTCGCCTGGGCGAGAAAGTCACAGGCAACGGGATACAAGTGTTCGCCAAATGCGAATCCGAAGTGCAGAAACTTTAGCACTCGCCGTCAGGCGACTCCTTGCGTTCGGTCAGCCAGCGTAGCAGCAGGCGCTGTAAATCGGCCCGTTTGAAGGGTTTTGCCAGGTAGTCGTTCATGCCGGCCGCCAGGCAGGCTTCGCGGTCCCCGGGCAGCGCGTTGGCGGTCAGCGCGATCACCGGCACCTGCGCGTAGCCTGGCAGGGTGCGCAGTACCCGGGTCGCGCTGAGGCCGTCGAGCTCGGGCAGCTGGCAGTCCATGAGGATGGCATCGAACTGCTCGGAGCCGGCGCGCTGCAAGGCTTCGCGACCGGTGTAGGCCTGGCTGATGCGATAGCCGAGGCTGCGCAGCATGGCCTGGGTGACGGCCTGGTTCACCGCATTGTCCTCGACGATGAGGATGTGCTGGCCGCCGCCGAGCGCCGTGTCCGGCAGATCCTGATCCGACGTCTCCGCACCTTGCAGGGTGCAGTCGAAGGTCAGTTCCAGGGTAAAGGTGGAGCCGTTGCCGGGCTGGCTGCGGGCGAACAACTGGCCACCCATGCCCTCCGCCAGCGTGCGGGCGATGGCCAGGCCCAGCCCGGTGCCGCCATAGCGGCGGGAAATCGAGCTGTCGGCCTGCTGGAAGGGGTCGAACATGCGTGCCAGGCGCTCGGCCTCGATGCCGATGCCGGAATCGTGCACGGCGCAGCTGACACGCAGGTGCGATTCATCCAGCGGTTGCCAGCGGACCTCCAAACGGACGCCGCCGTGCTCGGTGAACTTCAGGGCATTGCCCAGCAGGTTGACCAGGACCTGTCGCAGGCGGGTCGGGTCGCCGCGCACGGTGTAGCGCTCCAGGCCCGGCTGGGTGTCGGCCTCCAGGCTCAGGCCGCGTTGCTGGGCGCCCGGCTGGAAGGCTTGCAGCGTGTTCTGCAACAGCTCGGCGATGTTGAAGGGGATGTGCTCGAAGTCCAGTGATCCGCGCTCGATGCGCGAGAAGTCGAGAATGTCGTTGATGACCTTGAGCAGATGCTCGGTAGATTCGTTGGCCAGCGCCGTATACTCGGCCTGCTCAGGGTCCAGGGGAGTGGTCTCCAGCAGCTGCAGCATGCCCAGCACGCCGTTCATGGGCGTGCGCAGCTCATGGCTCATCATGGCCAGGAAATCCGACTTGGCACGGTTGGCCGCCTCGGCTTCTTCGCGAGCCTGCGTCAGCTGGCGAATGCTGATCTGCTGCTCGCGGTTGGCGTTGGCCAGCGCCACGGCCAACTGGTTGATATGACGGGCCAGATCACCCAGTTCACGAATGCGCGGCTCGGGCAACAGGGCAACCTGTTGGCCACGCCCGATAGACAGCACCGCGCGGTCCATGTCGCCGATGGGGCGGGACAGGCCGCGGGCCAGACGCTGGGCGAGCAGCAGTGTGAAGGACAAGGCGAAGGCCAGCAGCAGGCCTGCGCTGATCAGTATCTGCCGCTGGCGCTCGCTGAACGGGTTGTCGGTCATGCTGACGCGCACCCAGCCGAGCCGTTCCTCCGTCAGCGAGGACTCGTCGCGGCCGAAGGGCAGGAACGGATCGCTCAGGGGGATCGGCTGGCGGCGAATCGACGCCACATAAAGGGACACATTTGCCTCATTGGGCGCGGCCGGCTGGCCACCCACCGCAAGCAGGCGATCGTTGTGATCGTAGACCTCCACGGCACGCAGATAGGGGGTATCCAGGCTGCCCTGCAGCAGACTCTCCAGCACCAGCGGGTTACCGGTGATGACGCCGAACTCGGTAGCTGGAGCAAGCTGGTCGGCAATCAATTGGCCGACCTGATCGCGCTCGGCACGCAGGTCCTGCAAGCGCGTGTGGGTGAAGTAGGCGATCAGCAGCAGTCCGAGCGCAAGCGCCGGCAGCAGGCTCACCATCAATGTGCGGGTGTGGATGTTGCGGCTGTGCCAGGAGAAAAAATGCCAAGGGGTGCGTTTCACGGGGAGGCCTCCAGGCGTTGCAGCGCTTGTTCCAGCTGGTGCGGATCGGTCATGGGGATGCCGAGCGACAGGGCGACCCGGGTATTGCCCATTACCTTGAAATGGGCTGGGTAGAGTTCGTGGGGCCAGGTGGCGGGATCTCGGTCGAGCAGGGTGCCGAGGGTGTCGAGCCAGTCCTGCTGATCGCTGTAGGTGCTGACCAGGCTGCCGGCATGCACGAAGGCCGCAGTTGGGCCGATCAGCGCCTGGCGCCGGCCATAACTGCTCAACAGCAGGGTCTTGATGGTGTGCGGGTTGTACAGGTGCGGGTCGTCGAGACCCAGCAGCACGTCGCTCTGGTCGAGCAGGCGGCTGAGAACCCGGGGGTCGCGGGTGTTCGGCCAGAAGTGCGCATTGATCTCCAGCTCGCCCGCGGGCGTCACCTGGCGCAGCTCCTGGACGAGGAAGGCACTGTCGTTGCTGTACAGCACGCCAATATGGCGGGCCTGGGGTAGCAGGAGTCGGATCAGGTTCAGCTGGCGCGCGAGCGGCGGGTCACCCCACAGCAGGGTGATGCCCAATGGCTGTCGGCGCCCCAGGATCTGTCGTCCTTCGATCCGGTTGACCTGCATGACCAGAGTCGGCGGCCCTTCCACCGAGCGCTGGCGCCAGTCGAGCAGCTCTGGACCGATGAGGATCAGGCGCAGATCCCGTGGCAAGTCCGCGACCGCCGGCAGCTGCTCGGCACGGGAAAACTGCACACGATCATCCGGCCGGCTGGCCTGTAGGCCCACGAGGAAACGCTGCAGGGCCGGACTGCTCTCCTGAGCCCCGACCAGTATCTCCAGTGCCTGTACGGCTGGCGCTCCGGCCAGCAATAGCGCCGCAAGGCCAGCCGCCCGCAGTGCGTTCATCCTTGAAAGAGTGGTCATGGAGTCAGAGTTCTACTCCTGCGGAGAGCCAGTAGACGTGGCGCTGTTTGTAATTGGTGTTCCGGCCGCCGAGTGGGTTGTCGTCCAGGCGCTGTTGCCAGGTGCCGCTCAGTTCAATACCGGTGCTGCCCATCTGGAACCGTTTGGTGACATGCAGATCAAGCCGTTCGAAGCGGTTTTCGTTGAGGCTGTCGGCCCCGAGATAGGTAAGGTTGCTATTCCAGCCTCGGCCCCATTCGCGCAGCCAGCTCAACGAGCCGCTGTGGCGCGGCGTCAACTCACTGTCGTAGTGGTGGGTGGCCTGGAATTCGATATAGGCGTAGCTCAGACGCAGTCGGTCGCTCTGCCCGAGCTGCCAGTTGGCATCGCTTTCCCAGCCACGGAAGCTCAAACGGTCATCATTGGTGGGGCTGGGATCGCCAAGCGAGGGCCAGAAGGTAATCAGGTCGGTAATGTCCTCGTCAAACAAGCGCACATCCAAATGCAGGCCGAGGTTGGCAAAGTGTCCGTTGTAGCCCAGTTCACGGGAAACGATATGCTCCTGGCGCAGCCCGCCCTGCGCATGACTGCTCAGGAACAGATAGGCTGACCCTTGGCCCAGCACGGCAGGCTGCAGGTTGCGCACCCGCATTCGCCAGTCGGCCGACTCTTCGAACATATCCGGTGAGCGAACCGCCTCGGCGTACACTGCCCGTATGCCATGGGCCGGGTGAAACAGATAGTTGACGGCTACGCGGGGCGACAGGGATTCGCCGATCATGCTGTCATGCTCGTACATCGCGCCGCCTTGAAGGAGCCATTCGGAGGTCGCGTACCACTCGAGATGGCCAAACACTCGGGCGATGTTCTTGCTGCGCGAGCCGTCGAAGTAGGTTTCCGAGGTGACGGCATCGTGCCTGTAACTCGTACCGCTGATTAGCCGCAGGTGATCGCCGATACTCAGCGTGTCTTGAACCTCGAGATCGAACCGGTTTTCGCGGCTGTTGGCATTGAGCAGGCCGCAGGTATAGGCGTCGAATCCCAGAAGGCTAAGGTCCTGCATCAACTGCTGTGTCAACGTCATCTGTTGCGGTGTGGCAGGTACGGGTTGCGCGCCTTGCCCGGAGGCATAGGCGATCAGGGCGTTGACGTATGAGGGCGATTGTCCATAGAGCTGCGATAGAGCGGGACTGAAATAAATCTGTGGCGCGCAGGCGCGCCATTCCTGGATGCGCTCCCAGTGCTGCACCGCCCCCTGCACGTAAACCCTGTGGGTAGGGGAGAGGTCTATATTCCAGCGCAGGCTGGCAGCGTAGTCCCGGGCGTCGACATCGGCACGTGGGTCCTGCAGGTTGGCCGGGTAATCATTGGAATACTCGTAGTTCTTGTCCTGATTGGTGCCCGACTTCAATGCCAGTTGCCAGTCGAGCGAGTGACGGCTGTCCAATTCATGAGTGCTGCGCAGATTGAGGCGCGACAGTCGCTGGCTGTCCGGAAAGTCGTTGCCCCGGCGATCCATGTCAAAGCGGTCATGATCGAATGCGGACAAGGATATGCGCATGGCGCCACCGTCCCAGCCGAAACCGTGCCTGGCGTACCAGTCTTCAATGCCTCGCTTGCCAGTTGTGTAGCTCAGTTGGGTGCCCAGGCTATCACTGGGTTGGCGGGTGATGATGTTAATCACACCCAACAGTGCATTGGCTCCATAGCTCACAGTGTTCGGACCGCGGAACACCTCGATGCGCTCGATATCTTCGATTGCCACCGGGATGTCTACCCAGTCGACCTGGGCGAGCGCGGGGCGGTATACCGAGCGACCGTCGACCATGACTTGCAGGCGCCTCGCTGCGGCACCCAATCCGCCGTGGTAGTTGACCGTGGTGGCGCTACCCTCGGGAATCACCAGCATGCCCGGCACGAGTCGTAGCAGTTCAGTAATTTCCCGCGCGCCGCTGGTACGGATCAGCTCGCGGTCGAGCACTGTGATGCTGCCGGGCACGGCAGCGGGGGCTTGTTGCAAACGTGTGGCGGTGAGGATTTCTGGAAGCTCAGTGGTACCGAGAAAAAGCTCGAAGGCATGTGCGCGACCCACAGAGCACAGGGTCAGCCCCAGAAGCAGGGGCGGCAGCGATTTCGCTAATCCGGGGAATGGCACAGGACAACTCGTTTCAGGCCAGGAAAGGCCGGCATGTTAACCGAGACGGTGGTGCCACGGGCAAGGCGGTACTGTCCGCAACGGCCGCGCTCCGTATAATGCGCCGTCGCCACGGGGGTGGCTGGAGATAAAAGAATGACTGAACGACAACCCATTGCGGTTCTGGGTGGGGGAAGCTTCGGGACGGCCATCGCCAACCTGTTGGCAGAGAATGGCCAGATCGCGCGCCTGTGGATGCGCGATGCCGAGCAGGCGGAAACGATGCGCCGCGAGCGGGAAAATCCCCGCTACCTCAAGGGCATCCGTATCCATCCCGGCGTGGAGCCGTGCAGCGATCTGGCCGAAGTGCTGGCCGCTTGCGAACTGGTGTTCGTGGCGCTGCCCTCCAGCGCGCTGCGCCAGGCCCTGCAGCCAGTGGCCGAGGCGCTGCGCGGCAAGCTGCTGGTCAGCACGACCAAGGGGATCGAGGCGCAGAGCTTCAAGCTGATGAGCCAGATTCTCGAGGAGATCGCGCCGCAGGCCCGCATCGGTGTGTTGTCCGGTCCGAACCTGGCGCGTGAGGTGGCGGAGCACGCACTGACCGCCACGGTCATCGCCAGTACCGATGAGGAACTCTGCCGTCGCGTGCAGGACGCCCTGCATGGCCGTACCTTCCGGGTCTACGCCAGCAGCGACCGTTTCGGTGTCGAACTGGGCGGTGCGCTCAAGAACGTCTACGCCATCATGTCCGGTATGGCCGCCGCCATGGGCACCGGGGAAAACACCAAGAGCATGCTGGTGACCCGCGCCCTGGCGGAAATGACCCGCTTCGCCGTGCGTCTGGGCGCCAACCCGATGACCTTCCTGGGCCTGGCCGGTGTCGGAGACCTGATCGTCACCTGCTTCTCTTCCAAGAGCCGCAACTACCAGGTGGGCTACGCCCTGGGGCAGGGGCTGTCGTTGGAGGAGGCGGTGGGTCGCCTGGGAGAGGTGGCCGAGGGGGTCAACACCCTTAAGGTGCTCAAGGGCAAGGCCGAGGAATTGCAGGTCTACATGCCGCTCGTGGCCGGTCTACATGCGATCCTCTTCGAGGGGCGCACGGTGGACCAGGTCAGCGAGGCGCTGATGCGTGGCGATCCCAAGACCGACGTGGATTTCATCCCGGCCAGTGGTTTCTGATCGGGTCGGGTATCACTAACCGAGGAGTAAGACCATGCAGGACCCGAAAGCCGAACTGCGCCGCGAAGCCTTGTTGCTACGCGTACTGTGGATGCTGGTATTCGTCATCGTCTGGCATCTTGCCGAGCTGGTGCTGCTCTGCCTGGTGGTGGTGCAGCTGCTGGTGCGCCTGGTGCAGGGCGAACCGAACCGGGCGCTGATGGATTTCGGCGACAGCCTGAGCCGCTATCTGGCCCAGATCGGCCGTTTCGAGGCCTTCCACAGCGATCGCAAGCCCTGGCCATTCGCCGACTGGCCGGCTGCACGCGCTCCGGAGCGGGATGTCGAGCCGGTTGCGCCGGCGCCGGTCAAGCCCGCAGACGATACCGCGCCCCGCCCATGAGGCTCTGGTTGCTGCGCCACGGCGAAGCGCAACGCTTCGCCCCGCAGGATGCCTTGCGGGCGCTGACCGAACAGGGGCGTCGGGAGGTGCTGGAAAGCACAGCCCAGCTGCGCGGGCGACCCCTTGAAGCCATCCTGGCCAGCCCGTACGTGCGGGCCCGCCAGACGGCCGAGCTGGTTGCCGAGACGCTGGGCTACCCCGGCGTGGTGGAAGTCCAGTCCTGGCTGACGCCGGACAGTGACCCCGCGGATGCGTTGAGTCAGCTGTTCCGGCGGCCCGAAGGCGAGTTGCTGGTGGTCACTCACCAGCCCTTCGTCGGCGCGCTGGCCGGGCTATTGCTGCACGGCCACCGCCAGTCCCCGCTGCCCATGCGGACCGCCGCACTGGTCGGCCTGGAGGGGGATTACCTGCTCGCTGGCGCCATGGACCTGCTCGTCCAGCCTTCCCGCTAAGCTTTTTGGTGATGGTTGCAGCCGCAGCGGCAGTCGTCGCTTGCGCAATCGGCGAACCCGTGAAACATTAACCAAGCAAGTGCTTGGTAGTCTAAAAAACAACAACAAGAAAATGGAGGGACGCCGGTGGCCATCACGCAACCGTTGCTGCCGCTAGAGCAATTCTATTGGCGCGAGAAACGACACCCCGATCGGCGCTACCTGATCCAGCCCCAGGCAGGCGGACAGGTGGAAGAGCTGACCTGGGGGCAAGTGGGCGAGCAGGCCCGTCGCGCGGCAGCCTGGCTGCGGCAGCTGGAGCTGGCACCGGGCAGTCGCATCGCAATCATTTCCAAGAACTGCGCGCACTGGATTGTCGCCGACCTGGCAATCTGGATGGCCGGACACGTTTCCGTGCCGCTCTATCCCAACCTCACCGCCGAGTCGGTACGCCAGATCCTCGAGCACTCGGAAAGCGCTGTAGCGTTCATCGGCAAGCTGGACGACTGGCCGGCCATGGCCCCTGGCGTCCCCGAGGGGGTACGCACCGTCGGCTTGCCGCTGCGGCCCACGGGCCGCTTCGATCATTTGTGGAGCGACCTGCAGGCCTGCACGCCGATCACCGACAACCCGGCTCCCCAGGCCTGTCGGCTGGCCACCATCATCTACACCTCCGGCACCACCGGCGTACCCAAGGGCGTGATGCACAGCTTTGGCAACTTCGGTTTCACCGGCAGGCAAGCGGTCGCGCTGTTCGGTGTGCAGGAGGGGGACCGGGGCCTTTCCTACCTGCCGCTGTGCCACGTGGCCGAGCGTATCTTCGTCGAGGTGGTGTCGTTCTACGGGGGGCAGACGGTGTATTTCGCCGAGAGCCTGGATACCTTCATTCACGATATCCGCCGTGCCCGGCCCACCCTGTTCTTCGCCGTGCCACGCATCTGGACCAAGTTCCAGCACGGCGTATTCGCGCGCATGTCGCCGCGCCGGCTGGATGTCCTCATGAAGCTGCCCGTTCTCGGCGGCCTGCTGCGGTGCAAGGTGCTCGCCGGCCTGGGCCTGGATGCCGTGCGCTATGCCTTTTCCGGTGGTGCGCCGGTGCCCGAGTCGCTGCTGGATTGGTACCGGCGGCTCGGCCTGGAGATCAACGAGGTCTACGGGATGACCGAGAACTGCGGCTACTCGCACGTCGGCCGCCCGGGTGAACGCAAGCCAGGCTGGATCGGGCGCAGCAATCCGGGCGTGGAGGTACGTATCAGCACCGAGGGCGAAGTGCAGGTGCGCAGCCAGGCGGTCATGCAGGGCTACTACAAGGAGCCATTGATGACCGCCGATACCCTGACCGAGGACGGCTTCCTGCGCACGGGCGACAAGGGCGAGCTGGACGGCAGCGGATTCCTGCGCTTGACCGGGCGCATCAAGGAAATCTTCAAGACCAGCAAGGGCAAGTACGTGGCGCCGGCGCCCATCGAGAACCGCCTGGCGGAACACGAGCAGATCGAGCTGGTCTGTGTCGTCGGCGACGGGCTGCCCAGGCCAATGGCCCTCTGCGTGCTGTCGGAAACCGGCAAGGCGCAGGCGCGCGAGCACCTGGAAGGGCATCTCCATCGGCTGCTGGGTGACGTCAACGCCGGGCTCGACAAGCATGAACAGCTCAAGGGACTGGTGATCATTGGCGACCTGTGGGCGGTGGAGAACGGCTTTCTCACCCCGACGCTGAAGATCCGCCGGGCCATGGTGGAGCGCCATTACGGCCACTGTTTCGAGGCATGGGGCGAGCACGCACAGGCGGTGCTCTGGCATGACGGCAAGGAGAACGGGCATGGCGATCTGGCGACAGACTCCGGATCTCGAGCGGCTCACAGCCCAGCTGGCTGACACCATTGGCGAGCTGCTCGACATCCGCTTCGAGGCATTCGATGACGACACGCTGACCGCCAGCATGGTAGTCGACCGACGAACCCATCAGCCCTATGGCCTGCTGCACGGCGGCGCCTCGGTGGTGCTCGCCGAGACCCTGGGCTCGATGGCCAGCTACCTGTGCCTCGACCCACAGACCCACTATTGCGTGGGACTGGAGGTCAACGCCAACCACCTGCGGGCGCTGCGCAGCGGTCGGGTCACCGCCGTGGCCCGGCCGGTGCACCTGGGACGCACCACCCACGTCTGGGATATCCGCCTGCACGGAGAGGACGGCAAGCCCAGCTGTATCGCGCGGCTGACCGTGGCGGTGGTCCCCCACGTCGCGCAGCCACCGACCTGATGTTGGCTTGGCCGGAGTGCCGTCCTGTGCGGCGCTTCCGGCCGTTGCCGGTGGCCTGCGGGAAAGCAACAATCCCGGCCTGTTTTTCACGCCGCCAGACCCGCCGATGTCCCGTGTCCTGTTCTTCGCCCACGCCAACGGATTTCCGTCGGAAACCTACCGCAAGCTCTTTGCCGGGCTGGAGCCCGACTACCGTATCCATCGCCTGGCACAGCACGGCCATGACCCGCGTTTTCCGGTGGATGACAACTGGGGCAATCTGGTCGTCGAGCTGATCGAGTCGCTGGAGCGCCTCGACGGGCCGGTCTGGGGTGTTGGTCATTCGTTGGGCGGCATCCTGCATTTCCATGCGGCCCTGCGTCGACCGGAACTGTACCGGGGCGTGGTGATGTTGGATTCGCCGCTGCTGACGGTGGTCGACCGGCTGGCCATTCGCGCCGCCAAACGCTTCGGTTTCATCGACCGGCTCACCCCGGCCGGCCGTAGCCTGGGCCGTCGCGACCGTTTCGCCGACCACGCGCAAGCCCGCGCGTATTTCGCCGGCAAGGCGCTGTTTCGCCGTTTCGACCCCGACTGTCTGGACGATTATGTCCGCCATGGCCTGGCGCCGGCCGAGGATGGTCTGCGCCTGAGGTTCGATCCGGCTACCGAAATCGACATCTACCGCAGCGTGCCGCACCGGGTTCCAGGCAGGCCGCAGCGCCTGGCCGTCCCCCTGGCCATGGTGCGCGGGCGCGACAGCCGCACCGTGCTGCCCCATCATGTACGCCTGGCCCGGCGACTGCCGCGTGGCGAGTGCCTTTCGGTGCCGGGTAGCCACATGTTTCCGCTGGAACGCCCGCAACACACCGCCGAATTGCTGCGCGGCCTGTTGCATCGCTGGGAGGAGCAAGCCCCATGACCGCCCGGGTCGAAGAAATCCGTCTCAACCTGCCCCATGTCGAACTGGCTGCGCACTTGTATGGCCCCGAGGATGGCCGGCCGGTACTGGCCTTGCACGGCTGGCTGGACAACGCCGCCACGTTCGCCCGGCTTGCGCCGAAGCTGGAGGGGCTGCGCATCGTCGCGCTGGACTTCGCCGGTCACGGCCACTCTGCTCACCGGGGCGCCGGCGCTGGCTACCAGTTGTGGGACTACGTCATGGACGTGCTGCTGGTAGCCGAAGAGCTGGGCTGGCAGCGCTTCTCGCTGCTCGGCCATTCCCTGGGCGGCATCATTTCCATGATGCTGGCCTCGTCGATGCCCGATCGGGTCGAGCGGCTGGCGCTGATCGACGGCCTGGTGCCCTATGTCGGCGAGGCCGAGCAGGCGCCGCAGAAGCTTGGCGAGGCCCTGCAGGCGCAGCTGGACCTGCGCACCAAGCGCAAGCCGGTGTATGCCACCCTCGAGCAGGCCGTCGAGGCGCGTATGAAAGGGGTGGGAGATGTTTCCCGCGAGGCGGCGGAACTGCTGGCCGTCCGCGGGCTGATGCCGGTGCCGGGCGGTTACACCTGGCGCACCGATGCGCGGTTGACCCTGCCCAGCCCGCTGCGCCTGACCCGCGCGCATGCCCGGGCCTTTGTCGAAGCGCTGCGCTGTCCGGTCGATCTGGTGGTGGCTGAGCAGGGCATGCTGGCGAGTGAACAGCTGCTGATGACGTGGCTCACCCTGCTGCCGATCACTGTGCATCGCCTGCCCGGGGGCCATCACCTGCATCTGGATGACGAGGCGGGCGCACAGGCCGTCGCAGACTGTTTCAATCGAGCCTTTGCCGTGCCTTGACTTGCGCCGGCCAACTGGCGAGGCTGCAAGCCACTGTGAGTGGAGAGCAGCCATGATTGATCTGTATACGGCCGATACCCCCAACGGCTTCAAGGTGTCCATCGCCCTCGAGGAGCTGGGCCTGCCCTACGAGGTGCATGCGCTCAGTTTCGCCAACCGGGAGCAGAAGGCGCCCGAGTATCTGAAGATCAACCCCAACGGACGCATTCCCGCCATTGTCGATCGCGACAATGACCATTTCGCCGTGTTCGAATCCGGTGCCATTCTGATCTATCTGGCCGAGAAGACCGGGCGCCTGATGCCAAGCGATTTCAAGGGCCGCTCCACGGTGATCCAGTGGCTGATGTTCCAGATGGGCGGTGTCGGCCCCATGCAGGGTCAGGCCAACGTCTTCTATCGCTACTTCCCGGAAAAGATTCCCGCCGCCATCGAGCGCTACCAGAACGAAACCCGTCGGCTGTACGAGGTGCTCGATAGCCGCCTTGGCCAAGTGGAGTACCTGGCCGGCGACTACAGCATCGCCGACATCGCCACCTTCCCGTGGGTGCGTATCCATGACTGGGCGGGGGTGAGCGTGGACGGTCTGGAGCATCTGCAGCGCTGGATGACCGCGCTGGAGGCCCGGCCTGCAGTGCAACGCGGGCTGCAGGTGCCGCCCAGCACCAAGGCCGAGGCCGAACAGGTGAAAGCCGCCCAGTCGATCCTGGTCCGGTGAGGGGTGCGGATGCGTCAGTTCCTGATCGGTTCCCTGTTCCTGAATCTCATCGCCCTGCCGGTTACTTACGCCGAGGAGGTGCGGTTGCCCGAGTTGCCGGTGCCGCAGCAAGCGCAGTTGAGTGAGGCACGCGAAAGCGAGGGCGTTCAGCGCGTCTATCCGCAGGCATCGATCAGCCGCATCAGCGGACGTCTGCGTATCGACCAGTCCATCGAAACCCGGGGGCGGCTCACTGCACTCACCTGGGAACTGCCGGATGAGCGTCATCTGGGCGAGGCATTCGCCCAGGCCCGTCTGGCGCTGCTCGAGCAGGGCGCGCAACTGCTCTACTGGTGCGAAGGGCGTGACTGCGGCTCCAGCAGCCTGTGGGCCAACAGCATCTTCGGCAACGCCCGCCTGTACGGCCCGGACAACCAGCAGGGCTACATGCTGCTGCGTCTGGATGAGCCCCGTGCCGACAGCCTGCTGGCGCTGTACATGATCACCCGCGGCAACCGCCGCGCCTACCTGCACGCCGAGCGCCTGGACGCCGACGCCCCACTGGGCAGGGTGCTGCCCAGCGCCGCCACGTTGCTGCGGCAGCTGCGCGAGCACGGCTCGCTGGCGTTGCGCGACCTGTCAGGGGAGCCGGACCCGGAGTGGGTCAGTGTGCTGGTGCGGGCCCTGAACCTCGACAGCACCCTGCGTGTCAGTCTGGCCGGCCCCCAGGCGGCGGCCTGGCGCGACGCCCTGGTGGCGCGTAATGTGCGTGCCGGTCGCCTGGAGCTGGCGGCGAATGGTGGCGACGGACTGCGTATCGAACTGCTGCGCTGATGATCCTGCGTACCCGGGCCCCGCGAGCCCTGATCACCTTGTGCCGCCGGGAGCGGCTGACCTCCGATGATGAGCAATGACCGCCTGCTGATTCAGATTCTGCTGTTGAGCCTGCTGGGCGCCAGCCTTTGGGTGCTGGCGCCCTTCGTGTCCGCCCTGTTCTGGGCAGCGGTGCTGGCCTTCGCGTCCTGGCCGCTGATGCGCTTGCTGACCCGCTGGCTGTCGGGGCGCCAGACGGTGGCCGCTGCCGTGCTGACCGCCGGCTGGATGCTGCTGGTGGCGGTGCCGCTGGTGCTGCTGGGGCTGAACATGGCGGATCATCTGCGTGATCTGAATGCGCTGATCCATGACCTGCAGGACGCCGGCCTGCCGCCGGCGCCAGCCTGGCTGGTCGAGATTCCGCTGATTGGCGACTGGCTGCGTGACACCTGGCGCGAGCTCGACGAGCAGGGCACGGCGCTGTTCGATGCCCTGCGCCCGCACCTGGGCTTCCTGGGCAACTGGCTGCTGGGGCGCAGCGCGCAGATTGCCGGCGGCATGATCGAACTGGCGCTGAGCCTGGTGCTGGTGTTCTTCTTCTACCGCGACGGCCCCCGCCTGTCGGCCTTCGTGCACAGCGTGCTGGAACGCCTGATCGGTCGGCGCGCGGACCACTATCTGGAGCTGGTGGCCGCCACCATCCAGCGGGTGGTCAACGGCGTCATCGGGACCGCGGCGGCGCAAGCCGCGCTGGCCGGCATCGGCCTTGCCATTGCCGGGGTGCCCGGCGTACTGCCGCTGGCCCTGCTGACCTTCGTGCTCAGCCTGATTCCCATGGGGCCGCCGCTGGTGTGGATTCCCGCCACCGTTTGGCTGGTGGGCCAGGAGGCGTATGGCATGGCGATTTTCCTGGCCGTGTGGGGCACCTTCGTGATCAGCGGCGTGGACAACGTGCTCAAGCCCTACCTGATCAGCCGGGGCGGCAATCTGCCGCTGGTGGTGGTGCTGCTCGGCGTGTTCGGCGGCATCCTGGCCTTCGGCTTCATGGGCCTGTTCCTCGGGCCCACCCTGCTGGCGGTGGCCTACAGCCTGCTCAATGACTGGGTCGGCAAGGCGGAGGAGCAGAAAGCCGCCGAGACGGGCGGGCCGGTGCTGTAGGTCTCACGGTCAGGCCGTGTCTTCGTAATTGTCCAGGGTGTCGCTGGCGATCTGCCGGCCCAGTGCGATGAGTTCCTGGGCGCGGTGGAAGTCGAAGAAGCGACAGACCTTGCGCGGCACGTTGATCAGGATGTCCGGCGGATAGCCGGCGATCTTGTACTGGGCCAGCGAGGTCTGCATGGCCTCGAAGCTCTGGTTGACCAGTTCCAGCAGCGACGCCGGACCGACCTGGTCCACCACGCGCGTGCCGCTGGCCGAACGCGGCGAGCCTGGTTTGAGCGGCGCGGCGATCGGTTGCTGGGCTTCCGGATCGGCCTCCTCGGGAGCGCTCGGCGCATGGCCGTTGCCATTGCCGGTGCGCATGAAGGGCAGGCGGTGGAGCATGCCTTCGAAGCGGTTGCGCATCGCGGGCGGACGCTCGATCTCCGGCAGGCGGTAATGGCGATGCCCGGCGGCGTTGAGGTTGACCGCCACGATAAGGTCGCTATGGCTGGAGACCACCGGCACGATGGGCAGGGGGTTGAGCAGGCCGCCATCCACCAGGGTGCGCTGGTCCTGCAGGACCGGGGTGAAGATGCTGGGAATCGCCGCGGAGGCGCGCATGGCCTGGTGCAGATCGCCTTCCTGGAACCAGATTTCCTGCTGGTTGGTGAGGTCGGTGGCCACCGCCGTGAACGGGATCGCCAGGTCCTCGATGTTCACCTCGCCGAGGATTTCGCGAATGCGCCCGAAGACCTTCTCGCCGCGCATCATGCCCAGCGAGAAACTCACGTCCACCAGACGCAGCACGTCCAGGTAGTCGAGGCTTTCGATCCAGGCGCGGTATTCCGGCAGCTTGCCGGCGGCGTAGATGCCGCCCACCACCGCGCCCATCGAGCAACCGGCGATGCAGGTGATCTCGTAGCCGCGCCGTTCCAGCTCCTCGATGACGCCAATATGGGCGTAGCCGCGTGCCCCGCCCGAGCCCAGCACCAGTGCCACCCGCTTGCCCATATCGTTCCCTCGTGCAAAAGGGGGGACGATAGCGCGGCGCCTCTGTCGTCGCCAAGCCCGACGTAGGCGCGGACAGAGGGGCCCACAGAGCGCTAGAATCCCCGCCCCGATCTGAACCTCGCCCGGAGACGCCATGCCCGAGACCATTCGCCTGACCCAGTACAGCCACGGTGCCGGCTGCGGTTGCAAGATTTCCCCGAAGGTGCTCGATGTGATCCTGGCCGGCAGCGGTGCGCAGAACCTCGATCCGGCCCTGTGGGTCGGCAACGCCTCCCGTGACGATGCCGCCGTGTATGGTATCGACGGCGAACGCGGGGTGGTCTCCACCACCGACTTCTTCATGCCCATCGTCGACGACCCGTTCGATTTCGGCCGCATCGCCGCGACCAACGCCATCAGCGACATCTATGCCATGGGCGGCGACCCGCTGATGGCCATCGCCATCCTCGGCTGGCCGGTGAACGTGCTGGCGCCGGAAGTGGCCCGTGAGGTGGTGGCGGGCGGGCGCGCTGCCTGCGAGGCGGCCGGCATCCCGTTGGCGGGCGGACATTCCATCGACGCGCCGGAGCCGATCTTCGGCCTGGCCGTCACCGGCCTGGTCGACAAGCGACACCTCAAGCGCAACGACACGGCCAGCGCCGGCGCGCGCCTGTACCTGACCAAGCCGCTGGGCATCGGCATCTACACCACGGCGGAAAAGAAGGCCGCCCTGCGTGCCGAGGATGTCGGCGTGGCCCGCGATCTGATGTGCACCTTGAACCGCGCCGGCAGCCGCTTTGGCCGGCTGGAAGGGGTGCAGGCGATGACCGACGTCACCGGCTTCGGCCTGCTCGGCCATCTGCTGGAAATGGCCGACGGCAGCGGCCTGTCGGCCCGGGTGGCGTTCGACCGAGTGCCGCGCCTGCAGGCGGTGGAGCACTACCTCGAACAGGGCTGCGTGCCCGGCGGCACCCATCGCAACTTCGACAGCTATGGCCAGCGGGCCGCCCCCCTGGAGGAGCTGCACAAGCTGCTGCTGTGCGACCCGCAGACCTCGGGTGGCCTGCTGGTGGCCGTGGCCCCGGAAGGCGAGGCGGAATTCCTCTCCGTGGCGGCCGAGCTGGGCATGAGTCTTTCGCCCATCGGCGAGCTGACGGAGCGACAGCAGTATTCTGTCCAGGTGATCTGATGCGAGAAAACAGCAGTAACTACCGCGACCTTTTCCTCAACGACCGGCCACTGATGGACGTGCGGGCGCCCATCGAGTTTCGCAAGGGCGCCTTTCCGCAGGCCATCAATCGGCCGTTGATGGCGGACGCGGAGCGCGAAAAGGTTGGTACCTGCTACAAGCAGCGTGGGCAAGAGGCGGCCATCGAGCTGGGGCATCGCCTGGTGTCGGGGGCGGTGAAGGAGCAACGCATTGCGGCCTGGGCGGCCTTCGCCCGCGCCAATCCCGAGGGCTATCTGTACTGCTTCCGCGGCGGCCTGCGTTCGCAGATCGTCCAGCAGTGGCTGAAGAGCGAGGCGGGCATCGACTATCCGCGCGTGGTGGGTGGCTACAAGGCCATGCGCACCTTCCTGATCGATACCACCGAGCAAGCCATGGCCCAGTGCCGCTTCGTGGTGCTCGGTGGCTACACCGGCATCGGCAAGACCGAAGTCCTGGCGCAACTGCCCAGCGCGCTGGATCTGGAAGGCCACGCCAATCATCGCGGTTCCAGCTTCGGCCGCCACGCCACGCCACAGCCGGGGCAGATCGACTTCGACAACCGGCTGGCCATCGACATCCTCAAGAAGCGCGCTGCCGGCTTCGAGCATTTCGTCCTGGAAGACGAGGGGCGCATGGTGGGCAGCTGCTCGCTGCCGCTGTCCCTGTGCCGGGGCATGCAGGAATATCCGCTGGTCTGGCTGGAGGACAGTTTCGAGAACCGTGTCGAACGCATCCTCAAGGACTACGTCATCGACCTGCTGGCCGAGTTCGTCGCTCTGCACGGCGCCGAGCAGGGCTTCCCCGTGTTCGCCGAGCGGCTGCGCCAGAGCCTGTCGAATATCCAGCGCCGTCTTGGCGGCGAGCGTGCCCAGCGCCTGCTGGCGCTGATGGACGATGCGCTGGCGGAGCAGGCCAGAAGCGGCGCGGTGGACCTGCACCGCGCCTGGATCGAAGGCCTGCTGCGCGAGTACTACGACCCCATGTACGCCTTCCAGCAGGAGAAGAAGCGCGAGCGGGTGATCTTTACCGGCAATCGCGAAGAGGTCATCGGCTACCTGGCGCGGCTGACCTGCCGCTAGCGTTTGCGCCGCGGCGTGCAGAATGTGCACGCTGCACGGCCAGGCGTCCGGCCAGTTCACAGAATCGCCGCGCGCGGCCTTGCCCGCCTTGGAGTGGTCAGTAGCATCGACCGCTCATCAAGGAGGCTGCATGCGCACGAAACTGGAACGCTGCCTGGCGGCAGTAAACGAGGTGGTGCTGGGCAAGGAAGCGCAGGTGCGTCTGGCCATGGCCTGCCTGCTGGCCCGGGGACATCTGCTGATCGAAGACCTGCCCGGCATGGGCAAGACCACCCTCAGCCATACCCTGGCGCGTGTGCTGGGGCTGGGCTTCCAGCGTATCCAGTTCACTGCGGACCTGCTGCCGGGCGACATTCTCGGCACTTCGGTGTTCGACCCGCGCAGCGGCCGCTTCACTTTCCATCCGGGGCCGATCTTCGCCGAGCTGGTGCTGGCCGATGAAATCAATCGCGCCACGCCGAAAAGCCAGAGTGCGCTGCTGGAGGCGATGGAAGAAGGACAGGTGACCCATGAGGGCACCACCCATGCGCTGCCGTCGCCTTTCTTCGTCATTGCCACCCAGAATCCCAGCAACCAGGGTGGCACCTTCGCGCTGCCGGAATCGCAGCTGGACCGTTTCCTGATGCGCCTGTCGCTGGGGTATCCAGCGCTGGCCGCCGAGCGGGATCTGCTGCTGGGCACGACACGTCGCGCGCTGCTGGCGCATATCCAGCCGCTGCTCGAACCCGGTGAGCTGGCCGAGGCGCAGCAGGCGGTCAGCGCCGTGCATGCCAGCACCGCCGTGGTGGACTATGTGCTGCGCCTGGCCACCGCGACCCGCCAGTCCGATGCCTTTGGCAGCGGCCTGTCACCGCGCGCCACCCTGGCGCTGCTGGCCGCGGCGCGGGCCTGGGCCTGGCTGGCCGGGCGCGAATACCTGATTCCCGAGGATGTCCAGGCGGTGCTGCCGGCCGTGGCTGGGCATCGACTGGGCCATGACAGCAACAGCGGGGATGCGCAGGTGCGCCGGCTGCTGGACGAGGTGCCGGTGCTGTGATGCCTGCACTGCGGGGGGAGCGCTGGCTGATGCGGCGGCTCCCGGCGGCCCGGCATGTTCGCCTGGCGCCGCGCCAGGTGTTCATCCTGCCCACCCGCGCAGGATGGGCACTCGCGGCTGCAGTGGCGCCCATGTTGCTGGTGGCGGTCAACTACCAGAACAGTCCGGCCTATGCGCTGACCTTCCTGTTGGTATCGCTGGCGCTGGTGTCGCTGCTGCATACCTGGCGCACGTTGCTCGGCGTAGAGCTGCGCGCGGGGCCCGCGGAGTCCACCTTCGCCGGCCAGGCCGCCTGCTTTCAGATATTCCTCGGGGCCGACAGTGCCCGTTCCGCCATCGCGCTGGGCTGGCCCGGTATGGATCGCGTCCTGGTTGATATTCCTGAGACGGGCGAGGCCCGCGTCGAACTGCTGCTGCCGGCGCTACGCCGAGGCTGGCTGGTGGCGCCGCGCCTGCGTGTGGAAAGCCGTTTCCCATTGGGTTTGTGGGTAGCCTGGAGCGGGGTTGACCTGCAGCAGCAGGCGCTGGTGTATCCGCAGCCGACCAGCGGGTCGCCGATGCGTAGTCGTGCCGGCGGTGGCGACGGCGATGGCCAGCCGGCGGGCGAGGGGGTGGACGACTTTCGCGGCCTGCGCCAGCACCAGCCCGCCGATGGCGCACGTCGGCTGGACTGGAAGGCCTTCTCGCGCGGGCAGGGGCTGCGCGTGAAGGAGTTTGCCGCGTGGGCCGGCGGCGACTGGCTGCTGGACCTGGACAGCCTGCCTGGCCCGCTGGAGGAACGCCTGTCGCGCTTGTGCCAGGCGGTGCTGGAATTGTGCTCCGAGGGACGGCCCTTCGAATTACGCGTGGCGGGCAAGCGCCTGGGACCGGCAATCGGCGCAGCCCATCGCGAGGCCTGCTTGCGCGCGCTGGCATTGCACGGCCTGGGGGAAGCCTCGTGAGCCATATGCCGCGTCACGCACTGAGCTGGCTGCTGACCGCGCAGTTGCTGGTCATTCTGCCGTTCGTGGCGTACCTGCCGGCTTGGTTGGTGCTGCTCTGGCTGGGCTGTGCCGCGTGGCGGGTCCAGGTGTACCGCATGCGCTTGCCCTTGCCGCCGTCGTGGCTCAAGGGCTTGCTGCTGCTGGCCGTGCTGCTGGGGCTGGCGCTGTCCAGCTCGGGCTTCGATCTGAACGCGGCCGCCGCGCTGCTGGTTGCCGCATTCATCCTCAAGGTGCTGGAAATGCACCGGCGGCGCGATGCGCTGGTGGTGGTTTTCCTGGGGTTCTTCGTGCTGGTGACCGGCTTCCTGTTCGATTCCGGTCTGCTGGCCACCCTGTACAGTCTGGTGCCCTTCGTCGCGCTGCTGGCAGCGCTGATCGGCCTGCAAGAAAGCGAGCTGGCCCGGCGACCCGCCCGGACCCTGCGCCTGGCCGGCACGCTGCTGCTGCAGGCATTGCCGCTGCTGCTGGTGCTGTTCGTGCTGTTCCCGCGTCTGGGACCGCTGTGGTCATTGCCCCAGGTGAAGCAGCAGGGTGTCAGCGGCCTGTCCGACCGCATGGCGCCGGGCGACATTGTCGAACTGAGCCAGTCCAGCGCGCTGGCCTTTCGGGTCGGCTTCGACGGGGCTGCACCTCCGCGTACTGAACTGTACTGGCGGGCGCTGACCCTGGAGCGCTTCGACGGTCGCGAATGGAGCCAGGACGCCGCACCTGCCTGGCCGAGCGCGCCCCAGTGGCAAGCACAGGGCGAGCCGCTGCGCTACAGCGTGGTGATGGAGCCCAGTAATCGCACCTGGCTGTATGGCCTGGATGTCGCGCAAACCGAGCTGCCGCGCGTACGCCAGGGGGCCGACTTCCGGCTGGAACACTGGCGGCCGGTGGATCAGCCGTTGCTTTACCCGGTCACCTCATGGCCGGCTGCGGTGCGCGAATTAACTGCGCCTGCGGCTACCCTGCAGCGGGCCTTGCAGCTGCCCGACGCGGGCAACCCGCAGGCGCGGCTCTGGGCCAGGCAGTTGCGTGCGGATCACGACCAGCCTCAGGCACTGGTACAGGCCATGCTCAGCCATTTCCGCGAGCAGCCCTACGTCTACAGCCTGCGCCCGCCGCCGGTGGGCGTGCACATCATTGATGACTTCCTGTTTGCCAGCCGCAAGGGCTTCTGCCTGCACTATGCCGGCGCCATGACCTTCGTGCTGCGTGCCGCCGGAATTCCCGCGCGCCTGGTGGTGGGGTACCAGGGCGGGGAATACAACCCGAGCGGCAACTACCTCACGGTGCGCCAGTTCGATGCCCATGCCTGGGTGGAATACTGGTTGCCGGAGCTGGGCTGGCAGCGTGTCGATCCGACCTTTGCGGTGGCCCCCGAGCGTATCGAGCAGGGCCTGGAGCAGGCCGTCGATGAGGAGCAAAGTTTCCTCGCCGATGCGCCGCTTAACCTGCTGCGCTATCGGGATATCAGCTGGCTGAACGGTTTGCGCCTGGGCTGGGAGCGCATCAACTACGGCTGGCAGCGCTGGGTGCTGGGCTATCAGGCCGATCAGCAATGGCGCGTGCTGAAGGAGTGGTTTGGCATTCTCGACGGGCGGGCCTTGGCCGGGGCCTTGCTTCTGCTGCTGGGTGCGCCGCTCCTGCTGCTGACGGTCTGGCTGATTGCTCCCTGGCGGCGACGTGCGGACCCGCTGTCGCGGCAGTATGCCCGCTTCGAGGCGTTGCTGGCCCGGCACGGCCTGCGCCGCGCTATCGGGGAAGGCCCCCGGGACTTTGCCGAACGGGCGGCACAGGCCCTGGCGGCGCAGCGTGAACCGATCCTCGCCTTCGCCCGGCTGCACGAACAGGCCCGCTATGCCGATCAGTCGCAGTCGGGGCACGGGCTGCGAGCAGCCCTCACCCGGCTGCGGCGTTGCCTGCGCTGAGCGGCTTCTGCTGCGCCGTCGCGCTGGCTAAGCTGCGCCTTACCCGCAATGGAGTCAGTGATGAATTTCTTTGAATTGATGCAAATTCCGTCGGATAGCGCCATTCGCATCCCCGCGCACTGGGGACAGGGCCGCTCCGTGTTCGGCGGCCTGGCCGCCGCGCTGGTCTACAAGGCCTTGCGCGAGCGTGCGCCGGCCGATCGCCCGGTGCGTTCGCTGGCGATCACTTTCGTGGCGCCGATGCAGTGCGAAGCATCGGTACACCTCGAGGTGGAGGTGCTGCGCGAGGGGCGCGCCGTCAGCCAGTTGCTGGGCCGGGCGCTGCAGAACGGCGAAGTGGTGACCCTGGTGCAGGCCAGCTTCGGCGCCGGGCGCCCGTCTGTCGTGGCGGTGGACGCCGAGCCGGCGCCAGCGCTGAAAGCGCCTGACGAGTGTCAGAGTTTCCCCTACCTTCCGGGCATCACGCCGGAGTTCACCCGTCATCTGGAAATGAACTGGGGGCAGGGTGGCCTGCCGTTCTCCGCCACGCCGGCCCGGGAGATGGGTGGCTGGGTACGCCTGCGCGGTGAATCACCACACCAGCCGGTGGACGAGGCGGCCTTGCTGGCGCTCGTGGATGCGTGGCCACCGGCGCTGCTGAGTCACCTGTCGCGCCCGGCGCCGGGCAGTTCGCTGACCTGGACCATCGAATTCGTGCAGCCGCTGCCGGTGGCGGACGTCGGCGAATACTTCCTCTATCAGGCGCGCATCGAACATGCCCGCGACGGCTATGGGCATGTGGCCGCCAACCTGTGGACAGCCGGCGGCGAGCTGGCGGCCATCAGTCGTCAGACCGTGGTGGTCTTCGACTAAGCGAAAGCGCCTGGGCTCGCCCAGTCACTTTCGCGCGAGGAAGGGTTACAGCTTCAGCTTGCCGATGGCCCGGTTCAGCTCGCTGGCCAGGTTGGCCAGCTCGGTGCTGGTGGTGGTCGAATCGCGGGTCTGCAGCACGGTTTTCTCCGAGAAGTCGCGGATGCCGATCACCGAACGGGTCATTTCCTCCGCCACCTGGCTCTGCTGCTGGGCGGCGGTGGCGATTTGCATGTTGCTGTCGCGCATCTGTTCGACAGCCTGGGCGATCTCCGCCAGCGCCTGCTCCGCTTCGCGGGCCAGCTGCACGCAGTCATCGGCGCGCAACGAGCTTTCCCGCATGAACTCCACTGCGTCCCGGGTGCCGCCCTGCAGGGTGCCAACCATCGCGGTGATCTCGTCTGTGGAGTCCTGCACCCGGCGGGCCAGGTTGCGCACCTCATCGGCCACCACCGCAAAACCGCGCCCCTGCTCGCCGGCGCGCGCCGCCTCGATGGCGGCGTTGAGCGCCAGCAGGTTGGTCTGTTCGGCGATGCCGTGAATCACGTTGACCACGCCACTGATCTTCTCGCTGTCCTGGGCCAGCCGTTCGACCATTTGCGCGGTTTCCTGGATGCCGTCGGAGAGTCCGGCGATGGACTGCTCCACGCGCGCCACCACCGACTGGCCGGTGCTGGCCAGCCGGTCCGCCGCCAGTGACTGGTCACGGGTGTCGGCGGCGTGCTGGGCAATGTGGTGCACGGTCACCGACATCTCGTTGATCGCCGTGGCGGTCTGATCGGTTTCGCTCTGCTGGCCGACCATGCCCTGCTGTACCTGGCCCATGGCGGTCGCCAGGCGCGTGGCGCCTTCGTCCAGCTGCGCGGCGCTTTGCGCCACCACGCCGACGATGCGCTGGTAGCCGGCCTGCATGGCATTGAAGGCGCTGGCCATCTCGCCGACCTCGTCACGGCTGTCCAGGGGGACACGGGCGGAAAGATCGCCACTGCGCTCGACATGCAGCATCACCCCGCGCAGGGTGTTCAGGTGGGTGAGCAGGAAGCGGATCAGCAGTTGCGAGCTGGCCAGCAGCATCAGCATCAGCACCAGCACCGCCAGCGCGTAACTGCTGGCCCGTTCGAAGAACACCTCACCCAGACCGGCGCCTACTGCCAGCACGGCGGCTCGGCGGCCGTCAGCCAGCTCGACCACGTGTGCGCCGATCAGCGGCTGGCGATCGAAGAGATCGTGCTCCAGCGCCGTCCAGCCGCTCTGCCGCGACAGCGGCAGCGGGGCGCCATTGCGCCGCGGCTGTCCGTCCGGCGCATACACCAGCACCCGGTCGCTGGCCGGCAGAGCCGTGCCCGCCGGCCAGCGGGCCAGCAGCTCGGCCTGGGCCTGGGCCTGCTGGCGCGCCGCCGTCCCCCGCGCATCCTGCTCCTGATGCATGGCGAACAACACCAGCAGCAGGGTTATGGCGAAGGAGACGGCGTTCAGCGCCCAGAATTTGTATTTGAGAGAAAGATCGCGAAGGTGGAGTCCCATGGGATGGTCTTTTTATCGTTATAGGAATGTGACGCAGGCAACACTATATCGGCCATATGCCAGCCGGCATGAGAATAATCAAGAAACCCGGCCATCTGCGGCGGGTTCGGGCAGGCCGAAGAAGGCGCGGGCGCAGGCGCTGGTATGCGCGGCCAGGGCCTCGGGGCTTTCGCCCCGGTTGCGTGCCACCTGGGCGAGCACCTCGCCCAGGAAGGCCGGCTCGTTGTGCCCGTGCTTGGGTTTCGGCCGCAGAGTGCGTGGCAGCAGGTAGGGCGCGTCGCTTTCCAGCATCAGTCGGCCGGCGGGAATGTCGCGTACCAGCGCCTGTAGGTGCGTACCGCGGCGCTCATCGCAGATCCAGCCGGTGATGCCGATGTGCAGGTCGAGGTCCAGATAGGCATACAGCGCGCGGCGCTCGCCCGTGAAGCAATGCACCACCGCGGCGGGCAGGTGATCACGGAACTCCTTGAGGATGGCCAGCAGGCGTTGATCAGCCTCGCGCTCGTGGACAAACACCGGCATCTTCAGCTCGGCCGCCAGCTCCAGCTGGGCGGCGAACACGTTCTCCTGCACCGGGCGGGGCGAGAAGTCGCGGTTGAAGTCCAGGCCGCATTCGCCCACGGCGCGCACCCGTGGCTGGCGCAGCAGCGCCTGCAACTGGCGGCGGTGGCCGTCTTGCCAATGGCTGGAATCATGGGGATGCACGCCGGCCGTGCAGAACAGGCGTCCGCCCTCGGGGTCGTGCTCTTCGCACAGGTGCAGGGCCTGCTCGCTTTCGGCCAGGCTGGTGCCGGTGACCACCAGTTGTTCGACGCCCGCCTGGCGGGCGCGCTCCAGCACACCGTTCAGGTCCGCGACGAGGCTGGGATGGGTGAGGTTCACTCCGATATCGATGAGCATGACGGTTCCGCAGGGGGGCGATGAGAGGTCCTTATAAATCAGGAACATGCTGTTGCCTATCCCGTTGCCGCAAGCGGGCCCGCTCGACGTCGTCGAAGTAGTCGATCTGCAGTTGCTCGATGGCCTGCTGCCGGGCGTTGCTGTCAAGGCGCTCATTGAGCTGGATGCGCGCCTTGGCCCGGTTGTAGGCCCGCAGGCGGCGTTCCCAGGCGCGAGTCTCTTCCGCATTCAGCGGACGCAGCTGTTGCGCAGTGGTTTCGTTGGGCAACAGATGCAGCCCGCCGAACGCGAACATCAGGACCAGGCCCAGGGCCAGAAGCAGCTTCTTCATCGGCGACTCGATGACTCGGAGCGAGGCGTCCTGCCTCGCGGTGGGTTGTCGAGGCAGGAATCGTGCCTGAGTGCCAATGCCTCTGGATTCAGAGATCGCGCGCGCTCAGCCGCTCAATCGGGAGAGAAACTGTTACGGCCCGACACAGCAGGCCAGTGGGCTAGTCGCTGGTAACGTGGCTGGCGCTCGATGCTCTGGTACAACCCCCATTCGCTCACCTGCCAGGAAACATGGGGAGCGGACGCCGGTGCTGCTGTCTCGTCCAGCCGGCGTACCAGGGTCAGATGCGGCCGGTAGGGCCGCTGTTCATGGGCAATGCCGGCCGCCTGCAGGCGGTTCGACAGTTCGGCCTGGAATTCCAGCAGGGCAGGCGGCGCCTGGCGCGTGACCAGCACCAGCAGGTCGGACCAGCGCTCCGTACGGGCCAGCTCCAGCTCAAAGGCGGGCAGTGGCAGTGCAGCTGCCAGCGTGGTCAGGGCCGGCAGGGACTCCACCGGCTGATTGCCGAGAAACGCCAGCGTCACGTGCAGATCGGCAGGGTGAAGCGGTCGCCCGCTGGGGAAGTTCGCAGTGCACCAAGCGCTCAGCGCTTCGGTCACGGGCTCAGGGCAGGGCAGGGCGAAGAACAGGCGCAGGCGATCGTTGGTCATCCGGGCGGTCGTCGGTGGTTGACAGGTCTGGTGGGTCTTTCTAGCATTTCGCCCCTGCGCCGATTTAGTCAGCTACTTGCGGGGCGCTTGAGAAAAATACCGCTAAAGCGCTGGTTCCGGTGATGCCTCCCACCGCTGTCCAGTGGTTCTCGCGAGGCGGAAGCGTTTCACCATGAATTCCTCCCTTTTTACCCTGCGTACCGCTCCTGTTGCCCGCGGCCTGGCCGGCCGCGACCCGCAGATCCTGTTGGGTGGCCAGCGTCAGGTCGATCTGATCCGACGTCTGGATGCCCTGCGGGGGCGGCGTGGCCCGCTGCAGATCCGTTTTGCCGAGGAAGGCAGCGCGCTGGCCAGCCTGGCGACCGACAGCATTGACCTGGCGGTGATGGAGGCCTCCGGTCTCGACTGCATCGGCCAACTGATACGGGTGGCGCGCAAGGGCTTGATCCTCCGACGCTGAGATCCCGGTGGCGTTCAGCTGTCCTTGGGGTAGTCGATCTCCACCAGGTACCAGGTCTTGATGCCGGTGGGCGTGGACACGCGCACCTCGGCGTCAAGGCTCTTGCCCACCAGTGCGCGGGCCAGCGGCGAATCGATGCTGATCAGGTTCTGCTTGAGGTCCAGTTCGTCCGGTCCGACGATGCGGTAGCGCGCCGTCTCGCCGTCCTCGTCCTCCAGGGTGACCCAGGCGCCGAAATAGACCTTGTTCGGGTCGGCCGGGCGTTCGCGCACCACCTTCAGGTTCTCCAGGCGCTTGCGCAGGAAGCGCACACGGCTGTCGATCTCGCGCAGCATCTTCTTGCCGTAGATGTACTCGGCGTTCTCCGAGCGGTCGCCCAGCGCGGCGGCCTCGCTCACTGCCTGGGTGACCTGTGGGCGGCGCACGTTCCAGAGTTCATGCAATTCGGCGCGCAGACGAGCTTCGCCTTCGGGGGTGATCAGCGGTGTACCGGCGGTACGCGGGGGGCGATAACGACTCATGCTTTCTTCCTGACTCAACCTTCGCGCAGCACCTGCAGAGGGCTGGCATTGAGGGCGCGGCGGGTACCCAGCACGCCGGCCGTGCCAACCAGCAGGGCGCCCAGCAGTGGCAGCGACAGCAGCCACAGGTGCGGCTGCCAGTCCAGATCGAAGACAAAACGATAGAGCAGGGCGCTGGACAGTTCGCAGCCCAGCGCGGCGAGCAGACCGCTGGCCGCGCCGAGCAAGGCGAACTCGCTGCGCCGGGCGCGGACCAGCAGGCGCCGCGAGGCGCCAATGGCGCGCAGCAGGGCGCCCTGTCGAATGCGCTCATCCAGCGTGGCCTGCAGGCCGGCCGCCAGCACCACCATGCCGGCGGCCAGAACGAACAGCAATACGTATTCCACCGCCAGGGTGACCTGTTCCAGGATGCTGCGCAGTTGCGCGAGCAGGGCGTCCACCTGCAGCAGGGTTACGGAGGGGAAGGCGCGGGCCAGCGCCACCAGCTCGCGCTCCTGGCCGGCCGGCAGGTGGAAACTGGTCAGGTAGGTCACCGGCAGATCCTGCAGGGAGCCGGGCTCGAAAATCATGTAGAAGTTCGGCCGGAAGCTGTCCCAGTTCACCTGGCGCAGGCTGGTGACCCGCGCCTCGTGCTCGCTGCCGGCGATGCTGAAGCGCAGGCGGTCGCCCAGCTTCACTTTCAGGCTCTCGGCCAGCTCACTCTCCACCGAGACGCCCGGCAGGTCGGTGTCCTCCTGCTGTGGCCACCAGGCACCGGACAGCACCTGGTTGTCGTCAGGCAGTTCGGCGGCCCAGGTCAGGCTCAGATCGCGGCGGATCGCGCGTTCGCCCTGTGAGTCCTTGCTGACGATGTCGCGCACCGGCTGGTCGTTGATCGCCACCAGGCGACCGGGCAGCACTGGGTATAGCGGAGCGGCGATCGCCTGCAGGGATTCGAGGTGTTCGGCGAAGGACTGGCGTTCATCCGGCAGGATGTTCAGCGCGAAATGGTTGGGCGCATTTTCCGGCAGCTGGGCTTGCCAGGTGTCCAGCAGCTCGCTGCGCAGCAGCGCCACCAGCGCCATGGCCAACAGGATCAGTCCGAAGGCCAGCGCCTGGCCCACCGCCGCCAGCGGGTGGCGCAGCAACTGCCCCAACCCGAGGCGCCAGGGCAGTGCGGCATCGCGCAGCAGGCGGCGCAGGCCGGTCAGCGCCGCCAGCAGCAGGCCGCCGAGCAGCAAGGCAGCCACCAGGCCGCCAGCCAGAAGGGCCAGGGTCAGCGTCAGGTCGAGACTCAGGCGCCACATGATCACGCCCAGCGCCAGCAATGCCGAGCCATAGACCAGCCAGGCGCCGGGCGGCAGCGGTTGCACATCGCTGCGCAGCACGCGCAGCGGCGGCACACGGCCCAGCGCCGCCAGCGGGGGCAGGGCGAAGCCGGCCAGGGCCAGCAGGCCGGTGGCGGTACCGGCCAACGCCGGCAGCAGGCCGCCGGGCGGGATGTCCGCCGGCAACAGTCCGGCCAGCAGACGGAACAGTCCAAGCTGCGCCAGCCAGCCCAGCAGTACGCCCACCGCGCTGGCGGCAACCCCCAGCATCAGCAGCTGCAGCGCATACAGGCCGAGGGCTTCGCGCCGTGAAAGGCCGAGGCAGCGGAGCAGCGCGCTCGCGTCGAAGCGGCGCACGGCGAAGCGGTTAGCCGACAGCGCCACGGCCACCCCGGCCAGCAGGATGGCGGCCAGGCTGGCCAGGTTCAGGTATTGCTCGGCGCGCGCCAGGGCGCCACCGATCTGCCGGTTCTCGTCGCGTACGTCCTGCAGGCGCTGGCTGGCCTGCAGTCGTCCTTCCACGTCCTGTCGGTAGGCATCCAGAGTTGCCGTCGGACCGCTCCACAGCTCCCGGTAACGCACCCGGCTACCGGGCTGCACCACGCCAGTGGCGTCCAGGTCGTCCAGGTGCATCAGCACGCGTGGCGTCAGGCTGTAGAAGTCACCGGCGCGGTCCGGTTCGTGGGTCAGCACGCGGGTCAGACGCAGGCTTTTCTCGCCGACGTCGATGCTGTCGCCTACCGCCAGCTCCAGTGCGGCGAACAAACGGGCCTCGGCCCAGGCTTCGCCGGGGCGGGGTCCGGCGCCGGCGCTTTCGACTCCATAGGGCTGCGCGGCGCTGCGCAGCTCGCCGCGCAGCGGATAGGCATCATCGGCCGCCTTGACGCTGGCCAGCTGGATGCCCAGGTCCGTGGCGATGACGCTGGAAAACTCCACCACCCGGGCATGGCCCAGGCCGAGGGCATGTCCCGGGGCAAGCTGCTCGGCGCTGGCCGGCGCGCTCCCGCTGAGCACCAGGTCGGCGCCGAGGAACTCGCTGGCGCGCAGCAGCATGGCGCCGTTCAGGCGCGCGCCGAAGTAGCCGATGGCGGTGCTGGCCGCCACGGCGATCAGCACGGCGCCGAACAGCACGCGCAGCTCGCCGGCACGCAGGTCGCGCAGCAACTGGCGGGTCGCCAGGGCCAGCAGGCGAACGAAGGGGATGTGTCGGGCCATCAGGGCTCTTCCTGCTCGATCAGTCGACCGCCTTCCAGGCGGATCTGCCGGCGGCAGCGGTGGGCCAGGCGCTGGTCATGGGTAACCAGCACCAGCGTGGTCCCCCGCTCCTGGTTGAGGTCGAACAGCAGGTCGCTGATGCGCTCGCCGGTGCGGCTGTCCAGATTGCCGGTGGGTTCGTCGGCGAACAGCAGGCCGGGCTCGGCGGCGAAGGCGCGGGCAATGGCGACCCGCTGCTGCTCGCCGCCGGACAGCTGCCGTGGGTAATGACGCAGGCGCTGGCCCAGGCCGACCCGCTCCAGCAGTTCGGTGGCTCGCTGACGGGCATCGGCGCGGCCTTCCAGTTCCAGCGGCAGCATGACGTTCTCCAGCGCGTTCAGGCTGTCGAGCAACTGGAAGGACTGGAACACGAAGCCCACGTGCTCGGCGCGCACCCGCGCGCGCTGGTCCTCGTCGAGGGTTTCCAGGGCGTTGCCGGCCAGCACGACTTCGCCGCTGCTTGGGCGATCAAGTCCGGCCAGCAGGCCGAGCAGGGTGGATTTGCCGGAGCCCGAGCTGCCGACGATGGCCAGGCTGTCGCCCGCCGACAGTTCCAGGGACAGGGGATGCAGGATGGTCAGCGCGCCTTCCGTGCCAGGTACCACTTTGCTAAGGTTCCGGGCGCTGAGAATGCTGTTGATCATGGGGGTTCCGATGCGTGCGTGGATTCTGGCGGGTGGCCTTGCGTGCCTGCTGTGGGGGCAGTCCGCCTTGGCCGGTACGCTGCTGGTGGTCGGCGATAGTATCAGCGCCGCTCTGGGACTGGATACCAGCCAAGGCTGGGTTGCCCTGCTGGAGCAGCGCCTGGCGGCGAAGGGGCAGCCTTACCGGGTGGTCAATGCTTCCATCAGCGGGGATACCAGCGCCGGCGGGCTGGCCCGCCTGCCCCGGCTGCTCGAAGAGCATCGCCCTGACTGGGTGGTCCTCGAACTGGGTGGCAACGATGGCCTGCGCGGTCTGCCCCCTGACCAGTTGAAGCAGAACCTCGATGCGATGATCGCGCGCAGCCGGGACGCAGGCGCCGAGGTGGTCCTGCTGGGCATGCGTCTGCCACCCAATTATGGCGTCCGTTACACCCGTTCGTTCGAGCAGGTCTTTTCCGAACTGGCCAGGCAGTGGCAGTTGCCCTGGGTGCCGTTCTTCCTGGAAGGCGTGGGTGGCGTGGATGGCATGATGCAGGCCGATGGCATTCATCCCAGCGCTGCAGCCCAGGAGCGGCTGCTGGACAACCTCTGGCCGGTTCTCGAGCCCTTGTTGTGAGGCTTTCCCGCCTTTCGCCTTTCGGCTAAGGTGGCGCCCCCTTCCCGGAGCCTGCCATGCCGCGTCACGCCTGGTCCCTGTACGCCTATCAGTTGATCGAGCCAGACGAGCAGCTCGACCTCTTCGCCTGTCGCGAGGTGCGTGTGCATCTGGTTGCACGGCAGCTGGAGCTGGCCGGCCGGGGTGACCGTACGCTCTGTGGCAATCTGCTGCCGGCCCGCCCGCACTTCCGTTCGGTCGAGCAGGATCTGCTAAGTGACCGGCTGCTCTGTCCGCAATGTCTGGCTACGCTCAAGGCGCATCGCCAGGGGAAGCGGCCCGACCCTGCCCTGGCGTGGTGAGCGCGCTTCAGGGGTAGCCACTGGTCTGGTTTTTCCGTCATCCCGCCGTTGTCGCTGAACGTTTGCTCCCTAGCGCAGTCTCAAGACGTCGGCTCAGTGGGCCTCGTTTTGCTCTGCATGTTCAGTCAGCCAAGGGTTCCTCTCGGATGTTTGTCCCGCTTCTTGCTTCGCTGCGCCGCGCCGTTCTGCTCGTTCTCGGCGCCACGGGAGCCGCTCAGGCGCTCGAGCTGCCATTGCCTCCGCCCGGCGAGGATGTGGTCGGTCAGGTGCGCATGATTCAAAGCCGCTACGAAGACACCTTTGCCGCGATCGCCGAGGCCAACGACCTCGGTTATCTGGAACTGGTCGCGGCCAATCCGGGGGTGGACCCCTGGTTGCCGGGCGAGGGCACCGAAGTGATCCTGCCGACGCGCTACATCCTGCCCCCCGGCCCTCGTGAAGGCATTGTCATCAACCTCGCCGAGTACCGTCTGTACTACTACCCGAAAGGGCGTGACGTGGTTTACACCTACCCGCTGGGTATCGGGCGCGAGGGGTGGTCATCGCCGGTTGCACAAACCCGCATAACCGCCAAGACGCCCAATCCGGCCTGGTATCCGCCCAAATCGATCCGCGACGAGCATGCGGCCGAGGGCGACCCGTTGCCGGCCGTTGTTCCGCCTGGGCCGGACAACCCGCTGGGTCCGCTGAAGATGAACCTGGCGCTGCCGGGCTACCTGATCCATGGCTCGAATAAAAAGTTCGGCATTGGCATGCGGGTCAGCCATGGCTGCTTCCGCATGCTCAACCACAACGTGCTGGAGCTGGCCGGGCTGGCGCCGGTCGGCACTCCGGTGCGCATCATCAACCAGCCCTACAAGGTGGGCGTGGGCGGTGGCCATTACTTCCTGGAGGTGCATGCCCCGCTGGAGGACGACGGCAAGGTCTCGGTGGTGGACAAGCATGCGAACATCATCAATGCCCTGTTGGCGCGCGGTGACCTTGGCTCCCAGCAACTGGACTGGGAAATGCTGCGCGAGGTGGTGGCTGCCGAGGATGGCCTGCCGGTGGAAATTGCTCGGCGTGATCCGGCAGTCGTGCAGCAGGGGGGCGAGGGGCACGTGGCCGACGTCTATCCCTGACGCTTCAGTTGGCGGAAACAAAAAAGCCGATCCGGTTGCGGATCGGCTTTCTCAAGGGATGTGTCCCTTATTTGCGGCTGGCACGATCCAGCATGCGCAGCGCTCGCTCGTTGGCTTCGTCTGCGGTCTGCTGGGCACGCTGTGCGGCGGCGAGGGCTTCGTCCGCTTTGCGATAGGCTTCGTCCGCGCGTGCCTGGGCGCGAGCGGCGGAGTCTTCGGTGGCGGTCATGCGGGCTTCGGTATCGCTGCTGGTGCTGCTGCAACCAGCGGCCAGAACGGCGGCCAAGGCGATAGCAGAAAGTTTCAGAGTGTTGTTCATTGGATTCCCCTTATGGTGGGCTTTACTGTATCGGCTATTTCCCGCGACGGGAAACCAGCGGCCTACATGCTGCCAATCACATTTCTAGACACTGAACGGACAGCATGCAAATTAAAGACAGTTTCCGACGCGTGACGTTTAACGGCGCGAGCGGAGACTTGCAATTAAGCGGCCATCTGATCCGCTCGCACGGCAAAAGTTCCAGTCAGACCACGACGCCAGACCCACGCTGGCGCACTAGGTGGAAATCCCTGGCGGGTGTAGAGTGTCGGTCATTGCCGGGATGGCAAGTGGTCAAATGACGCGCCAGGCAGTATCCGCAGGGAGGGCGGACCTTGCGCCAGATGCCGTGCGGGAGAACACATGAACGAGGCTTCCATCCATCACGATCCGGCGGGTCATCAGTTCGAGATGACCGTGGATGGCCACCGCGCCTATCTGGCCTACATGGATCTGGGCCAGCAGACCTGGGATATCTATCGCACCTTCGTCCCCAACGACCTGCGCGGCAGGGGCATCGCGGCGGCACTCACCGAGCACGCGCTGCAGTATGCCGAACGCATGGGCTATTCGGTGATTCCTTCCTGTTCCTACGTGGAGCGCTACATGGAGCGCCGCCAGCGGCAGGCCGCGAAATGAAGAAAGCCGGGCATGCCCGGCTTTCTTTTGCGGCGCGTTCCGGGTTGATCAGCGCTGGCGCTTGGGCAACACATCCCTGAGCTTGTCGCGCATGGCCAGCACGGCCTTCTCGGTGGTGTCCCAATCGATGCAGGCATCGGTGATGGACACGCCGTACTTGAGCTGGCACAAGTCCTTGGGAATGCTCTGGCTGCCCCAGCCCAGGTGACTCTCCACCATCAGGCCGATGATCGAGCTGTTGCCCTCGACGATCTGGTTGGCCACGTTCTCCATCACCAGCGGTTGCAGTGCCGGATCCTTGTTGGAGTTGGCATGGCTGCAGTCGACCATGATGTTCGGCTTGATGCCGCCCTTGGTCAGCTCCTGCTCGCACAGGGCCACGCTCACCGAGTCGTAGTTGGGCTTGCCGTTGCCGCCACGCAACACCACGTGGGCATAAGGGTTGCCCTTGGTGGTGACGATGGAGACCGCGCCCTGCTGGTTGATACCCAGGAAACGGTGCGGACGGGAAACCGATTGCAAGGCGTTTATGGCCACGGCCAGGCCGCCGTCGGTGCCGTTCTTGAAGCCCACGGCCGAAGACAGGCCCGAGGCCATTTCCCGGTGGGTCTGGGATTCGGTGGTACGTGCGCCGATGGCGGACCAGCTGATCAGGTCCTGCAGGTACTGCGGCGAAATCGGGTCCAGCGCCTCGGTGGCGGTCGGCAGGCCCATCTCGGCCAGGTCCAGCAGCAGGCGGCGCCCGATGTTCAGGCCATCCTGGATCTTGAAGGAGTCGTCCAGGTACGGATCGTTGATCAGGCCCTTCCAGCCCACGGTGGTACGCGGCTTCTCGAAGTACACGCGCATCACCAGGAACAGGGTGTCGGAGACCTCTTCCGCCAGCGCCTTGAGCCGCTCGGCGTACTCGTGCGCCGCCTTGAGGTCGTGAATGGAGCAGGGGCCAATCACCAGGAACAGACGGTGGTCCTTGCCGTCGAGGATGTCGCGTACCACCTGGCGGCCGTGGCTGACGGTCTGCAGGGCGGTGTCACTGAGCGGCATCTCGCGTTTGAGCTGCTCGGGAGTGATCAGGGCTTCGTTGGAAGCAACGTTCAGGTCGTTGATCGGTAAATCAGCCATCGAGGTACTCGTAATCACAGAGCCGGCCGCCTGGCATCCCCTTGCGGCGAGCACAGCTGGAGGCGCGGAGGCGGGGAGGGCGCACCATAACGCGACAGCCCTTGGCTCGACAATGGGACAGGGCGGCGTCGACGTGGATTTATGCCGCACTACTATTGCTGAATGACTTTTTTCTTTGCTCGTATACTCGCGATATGGTTATAAGCAAGGCGGCGTTCGAGTCGAAAGAGGATCACACATGAAGCTTCAGCAACTGCGCTACATCTGGGAGGTGGCGCACCACGATTTGAACGTCTCGGCGACGGCCCAGAGCCTCTATACGTCCCAGCCGGGCATCAGCAAGCAGATCCGGCTGCTGGAAGACGAACTCGGCGTCGAAGTGTTCGCCCGCAGCGGCAAGCACCTGACCCGCGTCACCCCGGCCGGGGAATACATCATCCAGACCGCTGGCGAGATCCTGCGCAAGGTGGAAAGCATCAAGCAGATCGCCCAGGAGTTCTCCAACGAGAAGAAGGGCAACCTGTCCATCGCCACCACCCACACCCAGGCGCGCTATGCCCTGCCGAAAGTGATCGACCGCTTCATCAAGCGTTACCCGGACGTGACGCTGCACATGCATCAGGGCTCGCCGACGCAGATTGCCGAGATGGCCGCCGACGGCACGGTAGATTTCGCCATCGCCACCGAAGGTCTGGAGATGTACGGCGACCTGATCATGATGCCCTGCTACCGCTGGAACCGCTGCGTGATCGTACCCAAGGGACATCCCCTGGCCGCGCTGCCCAAGCTGACCCTGGAGGCGCTTGCCGAGCACCCGATCGTCACCTACGTGTTCGGCTTCACCGGGCGTTCCAAGCTCGACGAGGCCTTCAGCCGACGCGGACTGTCACCCAAGGTGGTGTTCACCGCCGCGGATGCCGACGTGATCAAGACCTACGTGCGCCTCGGGCTGGGCGTGGGCATCGTGGCGCACATGGCGGTGGACGAGCACGACGACGACCTGGTGACCCTGGATGCCAGCGAGCTGTTCGAGTCCAGCGTGACCAAGATCGGTTTCCGCCGCGGCACCTTCCTGCGCGGCTTCATGAGCGATTTCATCGAATCCTTCGCCCCGCACCTGACCCGCGAGGTACAGGCCAGAGCCGTGCAATGCCGCAACAAGCTGGAGCTGGACGAGCTGTTCGCGAATGTGGAGTTGCCGGTCTACTGACCGCAAACCTGCAAAAACAAAACAGCCGGCTTGCATGCCGGCTGTTTTGTTTCTGGGTTTCAACCCTTGTGGATCAGGTTGCCGGCGTGCAGGCCGCATTCCTTGTGGGTGGCTTCTTCCCACCACCAGCGGCCTTCGCGCTCGTGCTGGTTGGGCAGCACCGGGCGGGTGCAGGGTTCGCAGCCGATGCTGATGAAGCCGCGCTCGTGCAGCGGGTTGTAGGGCAGCTCCAGCATGCGGATGTAGCCCCAGACTTCGGCGCTGGTCATCTGCGCCAGCGGGTTGAACTTGTACAGCGGCCGTTCCGGCGCCGAGAAAGCGGCATCCAGTTCCAGTGCGGCGACCTGGCTGCGCGTGCCGGGGCTCTGGTCGCGGCGCTGGCCGGTGGCCCAGGCGCGCACGCCGGCCAGCTTTCGGCGCAGCGGTTCGATCTTGCGGATGCCGCAGCATTCGCCGTGGCCGTCCTTGTAGAAGCTGAACAGGCCCTTCTCGCGCACCAGGGCCTCCAGGCGGGCGTGGTCCGGACTGAGGATCTCGATGGGCAGCGAGTAGTGCTCGCGCACCTGCTCGATGAAGCGGTAGGTCTCCGGATGCAGGCGCCCGGTGTCCAGGCTGAACACCCTGACGTTCCGGTTGAGCTTCCAGGCCATGTCCACCAGCACCACGTCTTCCGCGCCGCTGAAGGACAACCACAGGTCGTCACCGAAGTGCTCGAAGGCGAGCTTGAGGATGTCCTGGGGCGATTTCTCGGCGTAGCGGGCTGCCAGTTCGGCAATGTGGCTGGGCTCGATCATGCGGCTCTCGGCGGGTTGCAACCTGGGGCCGCGATGGTAGCACCGGGCAACCTACGCAATTAAATAACCAAAATGCGCCGTACCCACCCGCCCGGTTATAAGAGTCCAATTGCGCCGCCTGTGCCGACCGGCTAGAGTGCGGCCCTTTCTCACCTCACCCTAGGAGTGTTCTCGTGGAGATCGCTTGTCTCGACCTGGAAGGCGTATTGGTCCCGGAAATCTGGATCGCGTTTGCGGAAAAAACCGGCATCGAGGCGCTGAAGGCGACCACCCGGGACATTCCCGACTACGACGTGCTGATGAAGCAGCGCCTGCGCATCCTCGATGAGCACGGCCTGAAGCTGCGCGACATCCAGGAAGTGATCGCCACCCTGAAGCCGCTGGAAGGCGCTGTCGAGTTCGTCGACTGGCTGCGCGAGCGCTTCCAGGTCGTCATCCTGTCCGACACCTTCTACGAATTCTCCCAGCCGCTGATGCGCCAGCTGGACTTCCCGACCCTGCTGTGCCACAAGCTGGTGGTCGACGAGACCGACCGCGTGGTGGGCTACCAGCTGCGCCAGAAGGACCCCAAGCGCCAGTCCGTCATCGCGCTGAAGAGCCTCTACTACCGCGTGATTGCGGCCGGTGACTCCTACAACGACACCACCATGCTGTCCGAGGCGCATGCCGGCATCCTGTTCCACGCGCCGGACAACGTCATCCGCGAGTTCCCGCAGTTCCCGGCGGTGCATACCTATGCGGACCTGAAGCAGGAATTCCTCAAGGCGTCGAATCGCCCGTTGAGCCTGTAAGAACCAGCAGGAAAAGGCGGCCCCGGTGGCCGCCTTTTTTGTGCCTGCGCGCGTACGCCGGTCGAGCCGTAGGGTGGACAACGTTGTTCTTGTCCACCATTGCCACTAATCGGGATTCCAGAGAAAAGAAGCTGACCGCCCTACCGGCCAATGCAGTGCAGCGGCGCACCCATAGCCAGCATATGCTGCTGCTTGACGCTGACCCCGCCCAGTTTCATCTCCGCCCACACCGCTTGCCAACCGCCCAGCGCGCTGTTGTCCAGATGCCTGGCCTGCAGATGCTGCCGTTGGAAATGCTCGCGGCTGCCCTTGGCCAGCAGCTCCGGGGTGAGCTGCGGCACCAGCAGGTGACTGGCCTGCGGCAGCGCCGCGGCGATCACCAGGCCCGCCGGATCGTAGTCCGCAAAGACGACAACCGGAATCGCGGCGGGTAGGCGTTGCAGCAACTGCCGCGTGCCGCGCGTGGCGGCCCCATGCCCCCGGTACAGCACCAGCGCATCGCGCAGGCGAGCGGGGAGGGCGAAGCGGTGAAGCTGGTCGAAACAGTCGAGGTTCTCGACCACCAGCACGCTGCCGATGGCCGCCACATCCAGCTGATCCAACGCAACCCGCAACGCGCAGCTGGAAGGCAGGGCGGGCAGCGGCGCGGGCAGCGCGCCCTTGGCCAGCACGAAGCCGTCATCCGGCCGTTGCGGAGCAAGCTTCTCGTCGATGGCCTGGGCAGCCGCCTGGATACGGTCTTCGCTTGGCAGCGGCCTTATGAGGTCCCAGCCGAAATAGCGTTCGGCTTCCTTGCGCAGCAGCTCGCGCTCGCGCGGGGTGAGTATCAAGCGGTGCCGCTCGACCCGGCCCAGCTCAAAGGCCCGATGGATGTCCCGCCAGGCTACGGTATAGGTCACGTCCAGCAGGTGATTGCTCAGCAGGCGATGCACCGCGTTGGCATGCCTCCGGCCTAGGCGGACAAACACAGCGCCAGATCCCGCACGATGAAGTTGCCAGTGAACACCGGATGGTCCTCGCCTTCGGGCAGCAGCTCGAAGTAGTCCTTCTGCTCATCGGGTAGCGCCTCGTAGCCGCCGATCACCTGGTACAGCCAGGTTTCCTCGTCCCAGGGCAGGCGCTGTTCGGCGCGCCAGGCGAGCGCGGAAATCGGCTGGCCGCGCTCGATTACCTGGCAGAGGTACTCCTGCACGGCCTCCTGGATCGGGCTGGCCTGCACCTCGAAACTTTCCACCTCGCCCAGCAGCGTTTCGCCGGCTTCCGGCAGGGCCACCAGGGCGCGCTCCTCGCGCTGCGCACGCACCTGCGCGGCCAGGGCCAGCAGTTCGGCTTCCTGCACGCTGTCGTGGATATCCACGGCGGCCGGGGCGAGCAGCGCCTCGGCCAGGTTGAGCAATTGCGGCATCTGCGGCAGGGCGGTGTGCTGGCCGGGCTGATAGTCCGGCTGCTGCTCCACATGCAGGCTCCAGCCACGCAGCAGACGGGTGCGACCCTGGATCTTGCGGAAGCGGCCGAGCAGATCCAGCAGGCGCGCCTGCACCACGCCCAGTTCCAGATAGGCGTCGCTGACGCTGCGCTGCAGGCTGGTGACCAGCAGACGACGCAGTTCGCGCAGGTCGCCGGCGGTGTCGGCCAGATCCTGGAAGTCGATCAGCTCCAGACCGGCGAGCATTTCGCTGACCTGGGTCTGCGCCAGTTCGTTCTCGCGGATCTTGGCGTTCAGGCTGCCGACGTAGCCGAACTCGTTGTTGATGCGGCTCCACAGCACGCGAATGCCGTGCCCCAGGCCTTCGCAGAAGCTGTAGACGTGCTCGCGCAGGTCGGCCAGGTAGGCGTCGGCGGCGGCGAAGTCGCCCTGGTGGCGCGCCTCGGTGTAGTGGGCGGCCAGCGTGCGGAAAGTGGCCAGGGTGGCGCCGGTGTTGGCGTCGATCTGCCGGTTGCGGTCGTCCTTCAGCGCCTCTTCCAGCAGGGCGCGCACCGTGCGCCGTAGGTGCAGGTCGGCGCCGGGCTCCGGGCGGTAGAGGATGCCGTCCTTGACCAGGCGCTCCTGCACGCCGGGCTCCAGCGCCTCGTCGCCAATGGAGCCGGCCAGGTAGGCGTCCATGATGGGTTCTGCGTGGCGGCCCAGCTGGCGCAGGAAGCGCACGCCGGCCTGGTGCAGGTTGCCGCTCATAGCAGGTTGCCCTGGCTGGCGGCCTCGGCGCGATCCTCCAGCGCCAGGCCCTCCGCTTCGTCGATGAAGCGGATCACCTCGTAGAGGTAGTCCAGCTTGCCGGTGCCGATGTAGATCTGTTTTTCCGGGTTGGGGCGGATCAGGTAGCCCATGTCGCAGAGCTTCTTGAACACCTGCTTGATTTGTGCGTCGACGCTGGCGCTGGTGGAGCCGAACAGACGGTAGTGGCTGATGCGCGCCAACTGCTCGCGGAAGGCCGGGGTGTCCTCGACGATACCCTGCAGTTCATTCAGACGAATCGGACTGCCCTCGGTCAGCGGCGCGTCCTGGGCGCTGGCTTCCTGCACCAGCAGCAGCCATTCCACCAGCGGGGTGAGGGCGTTGCAGACATCGCGGAACTGCTGGCCCACGACTCTGCGTTCGTTCTCGCCGAGCTGGCGATAGGCGCAATAGAACACCTCCGCCTCGGCGCCGCTGCCGACGCTGGCTACCACGCGGTTGAGGGTGTTCAGATAGTCGTCCACCTGTTCGCGGTTGGCCGGGTTCTTCAGGAAGCGCCAGCCTTCCTCGTCGGTGGTGCGGCAGATGAAGCTGCCCTGCAGCAGGCGTTCGATGACCTGTCCCTTGTTGGAAAGCATCAGACGGTCTCCTCGGTCTGGCGGGCTTTCAGGCGCTCGCCGATCACATCCAGGCGCGGCTTGACCACCTGCAGCTGGCGGGTCTGCTTGTTGACGATGTAGCGGTTGCTGAACAGCGACAGCACCTCGGAATCCGGGTTGGGGAAGGCGGCGAGGATGCGGATGCGGTTGCTGGTGCAGGCGTCGAAGATCTTCTTCACGTTGTTGTGGTGCAGCGTGCCCAGTTCGTCGATCGGCCAGTGGATCATCGCCGGCGCGTCGCCGCGCAGCAGGCGGGTGAAGGCCAGCAGAAACTTGCAGAGGATCAGGTAGGCCATGCCGTGGCTGGAGGATTCGTTGAGCTGGCGGTCGGTGCGGATCACCAGGTCGCTGTTGCCCTCGCGCAGACGTAGCTCGATTTCCAGCAAGCCCGCGATGCCGCTGCTCAGGGCCGAGCGGCCGAGCACTTCCAGGGCGCGGCGCATGCTGCCGGTGTAGTCCTCGCCGGGCAGTTCGGCGAAGCCGCTGTCCTGCCATTCGCGGTAGGCGTTCACGAAGCTGCGCAGCTCCGGCCAGAATTCAAGCTCGGTGATGCGCGAGCGGATGGTCACCGCCGAATTGGACACCCCGTCGAGGAACAGCTCGTCGCTGACCTCGCGGGTGATGCGCGCGCTCTGGCTGGCGATGCGCTTGTCGATGTCGGCCAGCACGTCGAAGTAGTCGTACAGGTCCTTGCCGAAGATGCGCCCCTGCTCCAGCAGGCCGCGGATGCTCTGCGGCACCAGCTCGTTGAGCAGTTGCGCGAGCACCGGCACCAGCCGGCGGTAATCCAGGGTTGGCACGCCGCGCTCGCTGACCAGCGTGCATTCCTCGCGGCCGCGTTCCCAGGTCTCGGTGAGGCTGGAGCCGCTCTTGCCGGCCAGCAGGCTGTCGAAGCGGTCGACGTGCTGCTTGATGGTGGTCATCAACGCGTCGCGGCTGTGCAGCAGCTCCTGGCCGAGGCGCAGGCGCTCGTCCAGTTCGCCTTCCGGTGGTATGCCGTCGCGCGGCAGCTTGCACTCGCCGAGGCGGCGCAGCAGGCCCTTGAGCAGGTCCAGCTGCTCGCCAATCTGGCCCTGCTGCTGCAGGCCCTGCTTGCGCTGCTGCTCAAGCTGGTCGCGCTGGCGCTTGTAGGCCTGGGTGGCGCTGTCGAGCCTCTGCTTGAGGTCGCTGGCCTCGGCGCGCCGGGCGACCAGGTCGTCGTGCAGCTGCGGCTTGCGCTTGAGCCAGGTGACCGCGTACCACTCCTCGTAACGGAGCACCTCGGAACGCAACGCCTCGGTTTCGCGGATGCGCTGCTCGCGCTGGCGGATACCGTTCTTCAGCTCGATCAGCTGGGCTTCGTCGACGCCACGGGACTTGAGCTCGTTGCGGTACCAGCTTTCGCAGGCGGCCAGTTCGGTCTTGCCCTGGGCGCGCTGCTCGTCCATCTGGCCGCGCAGCTGCGCCAGGCGCTGCTCCAGATCCTGGATCACCTGCTGCCAGTGGGCCGAGGCTTCCAGGCGCGCGTCCTGGTGCTGCTCGGCCAGTTCGTTCAGCAACAGGCCGTGTTCGGCGCTCAGGCGGGCCAGGCTTTCGTCCAGCGCACTCAGTTGCTTGCGGGCTTCCAGGCGACGTTCGGCGAGGGCGGCGTCCAGGCGCTCCTTGAGGGCGGCGCGCTCCTCGCGCAGCCGCTGGCGGTCGTCCCTGGCGCGTTGCAGTTCGGTGCGTGCCTGCACCAGGCGGGTGTTGAGGTCGTCCAGCGCGGCGGTCTGTTCGCCCAGCTGCGTCTCCAGCGCTTCCTGCTGATTGCGCGCGGCCTGCAGGTTGTCCTCGGCCAGTTGCACGCGGGCGCGCAGGGCGGCTTCGTCGGCCGCGTGTTCGGGCGTGGGCAGCATGGCCAGGTCCAGGCGCAGGCCGTGGAAGCTGTCGGCCGGGGCGTCGCTCAGCGCGGGCTTGAGGTCGGTGCGCTGCAGCAGACCCGGCTCGATCAGCTTGCCCAGGTGCTGTTCCCAGCCCGGCTGCTCGCGGCGCAGGAATTCCAGCAGGGTGTGCTGGCCGGGGTAGAGCAGGCGCTCGGCGGCATTCTTTTCCTGCTCGCGTTCGGCCACCTTGCGGGCCGCCTGCTGGTGCTGCTGGGCGAGTTCCTCGCGCTGGCGCAGCAGTTGGCGTTCCTGCTGGGTTAGGGTCTCGACCTGCTGGCTGGCGGCGTCGCGCTTCTCGTCGGCCTCTTCCAGACGCCGGTCGAAGATGTCCAGGCTGCGGCTTTCCTCTTCGCTGTAGCCGAACTGGTTGATGCGCTGCTCGTGATCCTTGCGCTCCAGCTCGCGGGCATGTTTCTGCTCGCGGTAGGTGGTTTCCGACTCCTGGCGGCGGTTGGCAAAGGACTTGTCCAGCTGGCTCAGCGCGTCGTGCTGCTGCTGGGTGCGGGCGGCCAGCTCGTCGCGCACCTTGCCTTCCTGGCCGTGCAGGCGATCCAGCGCTTCCTGCTGGCGCTCCTGGACGATCTGCTTGCGCTCCAGGTAGGCGTTCTGCACGTCGGCGTGCTGCTCGGTGAGCAGGCGCAGACGCTCCTTGAGGTTGTCCAGCTCCAGCTTCCAGCCGTCGAGCTTTTCCAGATCGGCCTTGGCCTGGTCGATGTCGGAATCCAGGTACTGCTGGTACTGCTCTTCGATATGGTTGAGCTGGGTTTCGTCGCTCTCGATGCGCGCCTGCACCTGGGACAGGTCGAGGCTCAGCGCGTCGCGCTGCTCTTTCCAGTCACCCTCCAGGCGATTGAGTTCGAAGCCGAGCTGCTCCAGCTCGCTCTTCAGGGTTTCCTGGCGGGCGAACAGTTGCGGCTCGTCGGTGCGGAAGGCCTGCAGCAGACCGCTCAGGCGCGCCTCGCAACCCTGCAGCTCCTGGAAGTCGCGTTCCAGGCGGGCGAATTCCGGGCGCAGGTCGGCGAAGCCCTGGATCAGCTGGCTATCGCGAATCCAGTCCTCGACCTTCTGGGCGCTGAGGCCGGTGGTCGGTGGGGCAACACCGTCCTCCTCGAGGATGGCGGCGACCATCGACTTGATGGTCTCCATCTTGCCTTCGCGCGAGTGCACGGCGCGCACCAGCTTCTCGATATGGCGCAGGCTGTGTTCGCCGTTGCACAGGGAGAACTGGCGGGCCAGCTGGCGCAGCTCGCTGCGCTGGCTGTCGCTGGAGAGCAGGGTGCGGTCGTTCTGGATGATCGCCCGGTACTGACGGGTGTTGAGCTGGTTACTCACCGCGATGCCGAGCGAACGGAAATGCCGGCCCAGTTCGTTCATGGTGCGGCAGACGATGCTGTCGCCCTGGCGGCTGCGGATGTAGTCATCCAGGTCGAAGCCTTTCTGTACCAGCCGGTAATCCACGCCACGGCCGTCGCTGCTGGTGGCGAGGATCGCCTGGCAGGGCTCGTCGTCCATGCGCTGGTATTCGTAGACGATGAAGCTCTGCTCGGTGGGCAGGTACCAGCGCTCGAAGCTGTCGCGGGTCGCCGGCACCACGCGGCTCGGGTATTCGCCGTAGAACACCGGCACCAGGCGCTGCAGGGTGGTCTTGCCGGAGGCGTTGGTGCCGCAGATGTTGGTGTGGTCGTCCACGACCAGCTCCACCACACCCTTGAGGTGGGTGTTGATCAGAATGAGGCGATTCAGGCTGGGCATGCGAGTCCTTCGAAGATGCGAAGCAAGGGCGCAGTTTAAGCAAGCGGCACGCCGCTGCCGAGTCGCAATCGAGCGCGCTCGTCACATTTGGGGCGATTTGCCGCTGTGGCAGCGCTCGGTGATGCCATGACTTCGTAGGGTGGGCAACGTTTTCCTTGCCCGTTGCGGCCGCGCCGCCGGCGGCCGGAAAGACGCCGACCACCCTACAGGGGGAGTCTCTCCAGCGTGCGCAGCAGCACCCCGACCTTGGCGATGGATTCCCGGTACTCGGCCTGCCAGTCGGAGTCCATGACGATGCCGCCGCCGCCCCAGCAACTGATCTGGCCATCCTTGACCAGCAGGCTGCGGATGGCGATGGAGCTGTCCATCTCCCCACGCACGTCCAGGTAAAGCAGCGAGCCGCAATACAGCGCGCGGCGGGTCGGCTCCAGCTCGTCGATGATCTGCATGGCGCGGATCTTCGGCGCGCCGGTGATCGAGCCGCCAGGAAAGCTGCCGGCCAGCAGGTCCAGCGCGTCCTTGTCGTCCGCCAGTTCGCCGGTCACCGCGCTGACCAGGTGGTGCACGTTGGGGTAGCTCTCCAGCGCGAACAGCTCGGGCACGCGCACCGAGCCGGTCCGGCAACTGCGCCCCAGGTCGTTGCGCAGCAGGTCGACGATCATCAGGTTCTCGGCACGGTCCTTGGTGCTGGCCAGGAGCGCCTCGGCCTGTTGGCGATCCTCGTCGGGCGTGGCGCCGCGCGGTCGGGTGCCCTTGATCGGCCGGGTTTCCACCTGTCCGCCGCGCACCTCGATGAAGCGCTCGGGCGAGTGGCTGAGGATGGTGCCGTCGGGTCCGCTGAGGAAGCCGGAAAAGGGCGTCGGGCAGGCGGCGCGCAATGCGCGATAGGCCTGCCAGGCGTCGCCCTGGCAGGCGGCGCGGAAGCGCTGCGCGTAGTTCACCTGATAGCAGTCGCCGGCGCGGATGTAGTCGAGGATGCGCTGCACGGCACGCTGGTACTGCGCCGCGCTCTGGTCGGGCTGGAAGGGCGCGAGCAACTGGAAGGCCGCGCCGCTCTCGGCCGATGCCTCGGCTTCGAACAGCCGGATCAGACGCTGCCGCTCGGCGGTTTCGACAGTGGGGTGGAACATCAGCTGCGTGGTGCGCCGGTGGTGATCGGAGATCAGCGCCCAGGCGTACAGGCCCAGCGTTGCGTCGGCGAAACCGAGGTCGTCACGGGCCTGTTCAGGCAGCCGTTCCAGGCGCCGGCCGAAATCGTAGGACAGGTAGCCGATCAGCCCGCCGGTGAAGGGCAGCGCACAGCCCGCCGGCGCCTCGGCCCGGCCCAGCGTCCCCAGCGCTGCGCGCAGGCGCTGGAAGAAGCCTTTGGCTGTTTCGTCGCAAGAAGGGCTCAGCGAGGCCAATGGCCAGGCGGACAGCAGGTCATACCGTCCGCGTTCGGCCCCCGGCCGGCCACTGTCCAGCAAGACAGCTCCCGGCGCGTGGCGAATGCGGGCGAAACGTTCGGTGGGGTCGGCCTGGTAGGGCAGGGTGTGGCAAAGACAGGTAGGCATCGGAATCGCGGGCAATAACGTGACGGGGATTGTATTCCGCTCACCGGGCTTGTCCTAGGGCCGCTGTCGGTTTGCGCGGTCGAGGGGGGGTGATTAGTATCTGGAGCATCCCGCGGGGCCGTTGGCCCGATCATAACGATAAATATAAGCAGCAAGGGATTCAGACCATGGACGTCGTCTCAGATACGATGGGCGGCCTTGCGCATCCGTCCAGGCGGTTCCTGCCTCCCGTGCCGGATGGCTATGTGCTCCGCTCCCGGCTACACAACCTGCTGGCCGAACACGCCGATGCCCGACTGATTCTGCTCTGCGCGCCCAGCGGCTCCGGCAAGAGCACGTTGCTGGCCGAACTGATCGCCAGCCGGCAGGCGCAGGGCAGTGCATGCGCCTGGCTGTCGCTGGCCGCCAGCGATACCGATCCCCACCATTTTCTGACCCGCTTGCTACACGCGCTGCGCCTGCAGGTGCCGGGCCTCTGTACCGCGTTGCTGGAAATGCTGGCCAGCCAGGACAGGCCAGCCCCCGGTGTGGTACTGGATGGTCTGCTGGCAGAGCTGGGCGAACTGCGCCGGCCCCTGCTGCTGGTGCTGGATGACTGGCAACCGGCCAGCACGGAGCTGCTCTCGGCCCTCAATCGCTTCATCCAGTTGGCCCCGCCGGGTCTGACCCTGGCCATTGGCTGTACGCAACGGCCTGCGCTGAATCTGGCTGTGCTGCGTGCCAAGGGGCGATTGCTTGAGATCGGCCTGGGCGAACTGTGCCTGACCCTGGACGAGATGCGCGGTGTGTCGCCGGCCGGGCTCGACGAGGAAACCCTGCAGGACCTGCATGCGCTCACCGAGGGCTGGCTGGCCGGCGCACTGCTCACCTGCCAGCCCCTGCCGGACGCACTGCCGCGTGCGGAAGCACTGGCCCACTATGCCCGGCTGCTGGACGATTTGCTGCGGCCTCTGTTTGAGGCGCTGCCACAAGAAATCCGGGAGCTGTTGCTGATCCTGGGCGTGCCGGCGCGAATGAGCGGTGAACTGGTCTGCGCCCTGACCGGACGGGACGATGGTCAGGCGCTACTCGAGGAGCTCGAGACCCGTCAGTTGTTCCTCATCCCCCTGGATCGGGAGCGCCGCTGGTACCGCTTTCATCGCCAATTCGGCCGTTTCCTGCAGTCGCTCCTGCGGCATAGCGATGCGGAGCAGTATCGCCAGCTGCAGTTCAAGACCAGCCTGTGGTTTACCAACCACCACATGCAAACCCTGGCTATCGAACATGCCTGTCTGGCCGAGGATTCGGAAATGCTCGCCGCCCTGGTGGGCGGCTACGGCCTGGAACTGATCAATCGCGGCCAGTTGCACCGCCTGTATCGCTGGCGGCGCAAGATCCCTGACGCCCTGGTGGAGCGCCATCCGATCCTGGTGCTGGTGGATGTCTGGGACAAGGCCGCCGGCCTGACCCTGGCAGAGGCCAATCGGCTGTTGGACGAGCTGCTGGCGCGCTGGGCAAGCGAGGACGAGACACCGCTGGGCGACGGACGTCTAGCCGTGCTGGCGATCAAGGCAATGCTGGCTCTGCAGAAGGATGACCTGCAGCTGTGCGTGGCGCTGGTGCGCAAGGTCGAGGCGCGACTCGAGCAGCACAGTGCCTTTCTCGAAGCTGCCACGCTGCTGATGGGAGCACTGGCCCATGCGGTGCTGGCCCAGCCGGAGCAGGCCCGGCGCCTCATCGCGCTGGCCCGGCAACGTAATCACTTCCTGAGCGGCCGCTACCTGGACATTCAGCTCGACAACATCGAGGTATTTCTGGCCTACGAACAGGGCCGCCTGCGTCAGGCCAGCATGCTCTGCGAGCGCTTGCTGGAACGAAGCCAGGGTTGTTTCGAGCCCGGCAGCACGGCGCTGGTGCTGCCGCAGATCAGCGCAGGCCTGATCGCCTATCAGCAGGGGCGTTTCGAGGGCCTGGAAGAGCGCTTGCGCCGCGCGTTGGCGGGTGTGGATGTCATCAACCCCATCGACTTCTACGCCCAGGGCCTGCTCTGTCTGGCGCGCCTGCAACGGTTGCGCGGCCAGGCCAGGGAGGCCCAGGCCACGCTCATGGAGGTGCAGAACCTGGGCGCCCGTCATCAATCCTGGCGCTTCTATGCCCAGGCGGTGGGGGAGGAAATCCTCGGATTGCTGCAGGACCCGGGTGGCGAACGCGCCAAACGTGCCGAGCAGCGCCTGAAATCAGTCGATTGGCAGCGCCAGGCGGCCGCATACCCCCAGCACACCTTCAATGCGGTGCAGTGGGTGCTGGGTTTGAGTCGGGTGCGTCTGCAGCAGGCGCGCAATCAATTCAGTGAGGCGCTGCACGAGATCACCCAGCTGCGCGCCCTGCTGCAGCCGGGTTGGCACGAGCTGCAGCGGCTGCGCCTGGACCTCCTGGCAGCGCTCAGCTACCAGCACCTGGGCTACCAGGAGCGCGCCTTGAGCCTGCTGGTGCAATGCCTGTTGGCGGCCGAGCGCGAAGGGATGCGCAGTCTGTTCGTGGAAGAGGGTGAAGGTGTACGCGCGCTGCTGCAGCATCTGGAAGCGGTCGAGCGCCAGCCGGCGTTGCAGGGCTTCCTGCGCGAGCTGATCGGTATGTGGCCGGGACAACCCGCCAGCAGTGAGCAATATGGCTTGTCCGAGGCACTCACCGAGCGCGAACTGGAGGTCATTCGCCTGGCTGCCCAGGGGTTCTCCAATGACGAGATCGGCCGGCAGCTATCGCTGGCGCTGGGCACCGTGAAGTGGCATCTGCACAACATCTACGAGAAGTTCAGGGTGCGTAACCGGACCCAGGCGATCCGTCGCGCCCGCGATCTGGGAGTGCTGGCATGAACCATCTCGAAAGGGGCGCGATGCGGGCGCCCCTGCTGCGCACCAAGCTGTTTCCGGCTGGCCTGGAGAGTCGGGCACTGCTCGGGCGAGACCTGCTGGTAGAGCGCCTTTACCAGGCACGCCATCATCCGCTGCTGGTGCTCGGTGCGCCGGCCGGATACGGCAAGAGCACGGCGCTGGCCCTGCTGCGCCAGCGCCTGGAGCAGGCGGGTTGCTGCGTGGCCTGGTTATCTTGCGACGAGGCGGACAGTGAGCCGCATCGCCTGCTGGAGTATGTGCTGGCGGCGCTGGAGCTGGCGCAGCCCGGCTTTGGCGGCAGCACGGCCGAGCTGCTGCGCGATGGGCCGAGCTGGCCGGTGGAGGCTTTGCTCGATGCTTTTCTGGCCGAAGTACAGCGGTTTCCCCGCGACGTCTATCTGATCCTCGACGACGTGCACCGCATTCGTCATCCGGAGTTTCCGCAAGCCGTACGCTATCTGTTGAGCCGGATGCCGCCACGGCTGCACCTGGTTGCCAGCAGCCGCTTCCTTCCCCGCTTCCTGCGCGACGAAACGGCACTTCCCGAGGGGGCCTGCCAGCTGATCGGGGCCGGCGACCTACGGCTGAGTCGGGCCGAGACGGCCGAATACATCAAGCGCCTGCGCCACCTCGAGCTGACCGAGCGTGAGCTGGATCTGCTCTACCAACGTACCGAGGGCTGGATCACCGCGCTGCACCTGGCGGCACTGGCGTTGGCGCGCCATCCGGACCGCAAGGCGTTTATTGACGGCTTAAGCGGCACCGAGCGCGACATCGCGGACTACCTGGCCGAGGATGTGCTGTCGGGTCTCCCGCCGGCGTTGTGCCGCTTCCTGGAACAGACCTCCGTGCTTGACGAGTTCAGCGCCGAGCTGTGCGATGCGCTGACCGGGCGCACGGACAGCGCCGAGCTGCTGGCACGTCTGCAACGGGAGCAGTTGTTCATCATTCCGCTGGATGGCCAGGGCCACTGGTTTCGTTACCACCACTTGTTCGCCGAATTCCTCCAGGGGCGCCTGGCGCGCAATGGCAGCCCAACGCCGCTGTTGCTGGCTGCCGCCCGCTGGAGCGAGGCGCAGGGGCACGGCGACCGCGCCATCGCCTATGCCCTGCGCGCGCGGGACTACACCCTGGCCGCCAGTCTGCTGGAGCGGCAGGGCGCTCGCCTGGTGGCGGGCAACCGGGCCTACGGGGTCCTGACCCTGCTCAAGCAGGTGCCCACCGAGCAGATCCGTGAGCACATAGTCTTTCAGCTGTTCTACGCCTGGCAGCTGGCGTTCGATCAGCGCTTCGCCGAATCCGAGGCGCTGATCGAGGAGGTCAGCGGACGCCTGCTGCAGGTGAGGGGCAAGACGCCGCAGCCCGGTCTGATCGAATTGCTGGGCGCCGCCCAGGTGCTCAAGGCGCTGGTGCTCCTCTACCAGGACAAGCTGGAGACCTGCCTGAAGATTTCCCGACAATGGCTGACGCTGGTGCCGAGCGGCCAGCCGGTGTTCCGTGCCAGCCTGGCCTGCGTGCAGGCCGCCGCCCTGGCCTTGCTCGGTGATTTTGCCGAGGCCGGCAAGGCCATCGCGCTGGCGCGCAGCGAGCTGCGTCAGGTGGACAGCGCCTACCTGTACGTTGTGACCAGTCTGATCGAAGCCCTGATCAGCAAGGAATATGGCGAACTGGAGCGCGGGCGTGCCATTGCCGAGGCGGCGCGCAATCGAGTCGAGCGGGTGTTCGGCCGGCGCAGCCGGGTCGGCGGGCCGCTGGCCCTGGCCTATGCCGACCTGCTTTACGAGCAGGATCGCCACGCTGCGGTCCTGGCCGAGCTGCCCCTGGCCACCACCTGGCGGGATGTGGCGACGCCCATCGAGCTGATCAACCGGGCAAGACTGGTCATGGTGCGCGCGCGCTTCTATGCCGGGGAACCCGAGCAGGGACTGGCGGAGCTGGAGGACTGGTTGCTGAATCTGCAGGGCCCCGGCTACGAGCGCGTCTATGCCCTGGCGATGGGCTGCAAGGTGAGCTTCCTGCTGTGGTTGCATCGTCCCAACGAAGCGGAGCGCGCCTGCCTGCAGCTGGAGCGGCAACTGGATCGCCTGGACATCAGCCGCTATCCAGACGCCTTTGCCGCCCTCAGTCTGGCCCAGGCACGCCTGGCCCTCAGTGAGCGGCGCCCGGAGAAGGCCCAGGGGGTTCTGGAGCCGCTGCTGTCTGCGCAGGCCGGCGAACATCAGCGCGACCGGCGTCTGCGCCTGGGCTTGTTACTCTCCGTAGCGTACTGGCGCAAGGGTAACAGCGAAAAGGCGTTCAACCTGCTGGAACAGACCGTACGTGATGCCTGGGAGCGGGGCTATCGACGCCTCTTCCTGGATGATGCGCTATGGCTGTTGCCACTGTGGGAGGCCTGGCAGTCGGAGGTCGCTTGGCCAAGTCTGGGCGAGATGCTGCGCGAGCAGTGCCGGCGGCTGACCGTAGACCCGGAGAAAATTGAAGAGAATCAGGTGGTTAACCACCGCGAGCGGGAAATTCTCCGGTTGGTTGCGGCGGGCTTGTCGAACCGTGATATCGCCCAGGCGGTGCACCTCTCCGAAGCCACGATCAAATGGCACCTGCACAACCTGTTTGCCAAGTTGGCCGTGCGCAGCCGTACCCAGGCGGTACTGAAGGGCAAGAGCCTGGGCCTGCTGGGTGAGGCCTGAGGTTCGGCTGGACGCCATCTGGCCTGTGCCATCCCTTGGATAGGCTGGCAGGTCACCGAAGCCTCAGTAGCTTTATGCGCAGGACGAGTTCGATGCTATCCGACTGTCGACCGAGGTGCTGCGGCAGGCGAGACGAAGCGCTCCTGCTGTCGAGGCGGGTGCCGCGACAGCTTCTGGGATGATCCCTAGCGAACCGAACCTTCTGGAGATAACAACAATGAAATTGAACCAACTGGCTCTGGCTGCCGCTGTTCTCGCCGCTCCGTTCATGGCTCAGGCCGATCTGCGCGCCCTGGACGACGCTTCCCTGGCAGGTATCAGCGGTCAGGACGGCATCAGCATTGCCGGTGACTTCAATGGCACCATCGGCGCCATCGTCTACACCGACAACGATGCTTCCGGCAGCGGCACCCTGCGTCTGGAAAACGTCTCCATGACCGGCTTCAGCATCACTGACGACAACCCGCTGATGATTGACGTGGTTACCACTGATATTTCCGGTACCGCTACCGATCAGCTGCAGATCACCCTGCCGGAAATGACCGGTCAGGTGTCCATCGGCGCCATCCGTGTGGGTGATACCGGTGCCAGCCTGGGCTCCCTGGCCATCATCGACCAGAACATGGCCGGTACCCAGCTGCGGATCTGGGGTCACTGATCCCCGGGCACGCGCCTGACAATCCGCCGGGCAACCGGCGGATTCCTGGATCGAGAGAACAGCAATGATAGAAATTCTGCTGGGTAGCCTGCTGGCTGTCTGGGGCTTCACCGAGGCCGTTGACACCCGGACAGTGCCCGAAGGCGGCGTGAATGTCAGTCACGGCATGACGGTCGCCGGCCCGGTGCGGGAGTCGGTGGTGGTCGAGCCACTGAGTCAGCTCAAGTATCGCAACGTCGTCCGCCAGGCTTACGACTACAGCTGTGGTTCGGCAGCCCTGACCACGGTGCTGGATTATTACCTGGGGCTCAATCTGGATGAACGCCAGGTCATGGAAGGGCTCCTCCATTATGGTGAGGCCGACAAGATCGCCGAACGGCGTGGCTTCTCGCTGCTGGACATGAAACGGCTCACGGCGGCGCTGGGCTACCAGAGCGGCGGTTTCCGTGCCGACTTCCAGGATCTGGTGACCCTGGAGCATCCGGCGATCGTTCCGATCGAATATGCCGGTTTCAAACATTTCGTGGTGCTGCGCAAGGTTCAGGAAGGTCGGGTTTATGTGGCCGATCCGGCCCTGGGCAACATCAGTTTTACCCAGACACGATTTCAGGACGTCTGGGATCAGAATGTCGTGTTCATCGTGTATCCGGGCGAGCGTCCGCCCGTGAACGCGCTTGCCCTCAGCGACGCAGACATGCGTCTGGTCGATGACAGGACCACCAGCCTGCTGGCATTTCGGGAGTTCCCGGTTCTGGCCAAATTCACCGAGAACCAGGCGACCGAAATCGGGTCCGCGGGTCAACTGCGAGAAACCCATTACATCCGCCGCAAATAGCAAGCACAGATCGCGCAGGGGACGCGCGACCCGTAATTCAAAAATAACAAGGGGTAGGCCATGGGAGTTCGGGGACTGGCGTGGCTGGCGATCATCTCGCTGGTCAGCGCGGGGCAGGTTTATGCCGAGGAAAGCAGTGTCGAGCAGGCCCGGGAAGCACTGAGCAAGAAAGAAGACGACGCGGACAGCACCAAGGCGCTGGAAGAAGTATTCCAGGCGGCCGAACAGAGCTACACCCTGCTCAAGAAGGGGGAGCGGACCCTCACTTACGGTTTCGACTATTCACTGACCCGCGACATGGCCATCCAGACGGTGCGCACGAACCAGGACAGCCAGGGTGTGCCGAGTTACAGCGTCATTGGCCAGAGCGAGGCTCAGCACAGCTTCACCAACGCCTTTACCTTCGACTACGGTGTCTGGGACAACCTGACCTTCAGCGTGCGCCTGCCACTGGTGGCCAAGTACGATACCGAGCGCGATCTCGACGTCTACAGCATCGGCGATCTCTCCACCAGTCTGCGCTGGCAGCCCTGGAACTCGGTGCGCGGACGCCCCGTTACCACGTTCTACGCGAACCTCGGCTTTCCCACCGGGGAAAGCCCCTATGACATCAACATCAACCGAGATCTGTCGACCGGCAATGGCTACTACAGCCTAGGTCTGGGGGCCAACGTCTCCCATGTCCTCGACCCGGTCGTGCTCTTCGGTTCGCTGGGGTACGCCTACAACGCGCCCATCAAGGACATCGACCAGGTGCGCGGTGGACGGTTGCTGGAAGAGGTTTACCCCGGCGCCACCTTCTCGCTCAGCATGGGCTTTGCCTACGCCCTGTCCTATGACGTGTCGCTGGCCACCTCCTACCAGATGGCCCACAGCCTGAAGCCCAAGTTTCGCTTCGCGGATGTTTCCGGTGACGGCAACGAGCAGACCAGCGCTGTCATGAACTTTTCGCTGGGCTTGCGAACCTCGCCGGATCGCATCGTCAACGTCAACGCCGGTTTCGGTCTGACCGAGGATTCGCCGGATGTCCTACTGGGGTTCTCCATGCCCCTGGATATCAAAGGCCTCAAGGCCCGATAACGCGCAGGCGGACAGCCCATGAAAAAGCGATTTTCGCCGCTTGCGCGCGCGATTGCCGGGGTGACCTTGCTCTGGGCAATGGAAAGCCAGGCGCAGTTTTCCCAGAACCTGACCGTGGGCAACCCCAAGGCCATGGCGCTGGGCAACGCCATTACCGCCGATTCCAGCGGTATCGATGCGGTGCACTACAACCCGGCGGCGCTTTCCAAGCTCAAGGGTCGCCAGACCGCGCTGAAGCTGGTGACCGGGGTGATGGATATCCGTGCCGAGTTCGATGCGCCGCCCCATTACGGCGACAACTTCTTCAACTTCAAGAACGATCCGATCGCGGGCAGCCGCAGTCGCACCACCACCTCCACCATGTACCTGCCCGGTCTGGGCGGGACGGTCGATGTGCCGGTGCTGGTCGCGCCGCTGGCCGGGGTCTCCATCAATCCGCCGGGGTCGAAGTTCACCTTCGCCACCAACGTGTATACCCCGCAGGCGGTCGGTTTTCGGCGCGACAAGGATGATCCGGGCCGCTACATGGGGCAGGAAATCGCGCTGCAGCGCATCACCTACTTTTCGCCTTCGGTGGCCTACCAGGTCAACGATGAGTTCTCCGTGGGGCTTTCGGTCGGGTTTTCCCACCAGGCGCTGGCCCTGAAGCAGGATTTCCGGGCTCCAGGCATGCTCACCGGTGTGGTGGCCGCGGTTCAGGATGCGCTCTGCACCATCGAGGGCAACCCGATGGATGTGCTGATCAACCTGTGTGGCGCGCCCTTTGGTCCCTTCACCGACCTGGCGAACCTGGACGTCGACATGCAGCAGACGCTGTCGCCGACCTGGAACCTGGGTTTCCTCTGGGAACCGACCGAGTGGTTCTCCCTGGGGGCCGTCTACCAGAGCGAAGCGAAGATGCGCCTGCAGGGCAAGTACCGCGTCGAGTACACCGACAACTGGCAGAACTTCTGGAGGGGCCTCGACAGTTCACTGTTTGGCGCCATTTTCACCAGCATCACACCTGACGGCGTCTGGGAGAACGAGCAAGGCAACGTCTCCCTGGATGTGACCCATCCGGCGCATTTTTCCACCGGGATCAAGGTCCGCCCCTTGCCGCGCTGGCAGGTCAATTTCGACGTGAAATGGACCGACTACGGCAGCTGGGAAAACCTGGAGCTGGAGTTCGACCGTCAACTGGATCTGCTGACCATTGCCATGCTGTTTGCGCCCGACAACGCCACCAACCGTTCGATCATCCTGGATCGCGGCTACGAGTCGGTGTGGAGCTGGGCCCTGGGCGTGCAGTACGACGTCAACGATCGTCTCAGCCTGCGGGTGGGCTATGAACCGCGTAGCTCATCCATCCCGAGTGATCGGGCGGATATCCTCGCGCCGCTGGGCGATGCCGACCTTTACGGCATCGGTGCCGGGTATCGCTGGGACAAGGATACGGAGATCGATATCGGCTTCAACTACCTGATCAGCAAGCAGGACATTCCCGCCGGCACCAGCTGTAACGTGAACTGCTCGGGATTGCTGGACATGGTCTACAACCCGTATGCCGACCTGGATATCAAGACCAAGGTTGAGGCGTATATCTTCTCGATCAGTTACCGGACGACCTTCTGAGAGTCGAGATGCGCAACTGGCTGCCGCTGTTGTGGGTGATCCTGGCCCTGCCCGTCGAGGCGGGGCAGGGGCGCTATCTGACCTGGCTGGATGACCAGGGACGTGTCCATAACACCTTCATCCAGGCTGAGGGTGCTGCCGGTGGCTTCTGGCGAAGCGGACCTACCCCGGAAGCGAACAGTCGGGATGGTGCCGGCTGGGCCAACAACGCTCCGGGCAGCAATGAGGCCAAGCGCCGCTACTTCACCTGGGTAGATGCCAGTGGCGCGTTGCAGAGCAGTTTCCATGTTTCGGCGACCGCGCCGGCCGATACGCAGGTATCCGGCCGCGATCCGCTGGAGGGTGACTATGTGGATTCGGAATGGCTGGAAGGCCGCAACTTCCAGGCGGATGATCGCGCAGGTGCCTATTTCACCTGGGTCGATGATCAGGGGCGGGTGCGCAACTCGCCGGTTGGCCAGCGCGGCGGCCCCGTCGGGCCGGCCGCCGCACCGGTTGAATACAGCGAAGGTCGGCAGGTAGCGTTCAGCCGACCGTCGCCCCTGCTGCCCAGTCTGGATGGTCAGCCCGCACTGGCCTGGCAGCCGCAGGAGTCCGCGGCCGGGATGACCGAGTTGCACCGGGAGTTGCTGGAGCGTTGTTGCGAGCAGCTGGCGGAAAGCGACTTCATCGAACTGTCGACCGAAGAGCCCCGTTACGAGGAGTTCAATCGGTTCTCGCCGCGTCTCAGGTTGCCGCACCTTAACAGCCGTTACGTGGCCATCAAGCTGCCGCGCTCCGCGCAGCGTTATGGTCTGCGGGTGCGCAGTTTCGCCAACCGGCAACTGGTCTATCCGTCGCTGCTGTTTCTCGATGAGTCGCGCCGCCCCACGCGTCTGGTGAGCGAGGCGGTGTCCACTCTGCATCCGGAAAGCTGGCACCGCTACGCCTTCCTGGAGGGCGTGGTGCCGGTTTTCGGGGGTCGCGGCGAGCGCTACGTCCTGTTGCTGACCACCGAGGAGGACCGGGCCCGGCAAACGCTGGACAACCGGCCCTACAAGCGCCCGCTGCAGTCCCTGGAGTTGAACGAGGCCGGTGTGCAGGTCCATCGCCATGCCGAGGACGGCAGCTTCGAACTCACCGTGCTGCGTTGATCAGTCCCTGGGCTTCACGTGCCCGAACACTTCCTGGGCGAAGCGTACCCGCTGCTCCGGAGTTTCGGTCACGGCTGCCTTGCGCAGGGTTTCCAGATGCGCCTCGACCGCCTGGGTGCGCAGGGTGAGGCCACAGTTGTTGGCAATCTGGATGTTCAGGCCGGGTCGTGCGTTGAGCTCGAGAATCAGTGGCCCCTTGTCCTGGTCGAGCACCATGTCGACGCCGATGTAGCCAAGCCCGCACAGCTCATAGCAACCGGCGGCCAGGCGCATGAAGCCGTCCCAGTCGGGCAACTGCACGCCATCCACCGCGTTGCCGGTGTCGGGGTGACGGACGATCTTGTTGTTCAGCCAGGTGCCGCCCAGGGTGATGCCGGTGGCCAGGTCCACGCCGACACCGATGGCGCCCTGGTGCAGGTTGGCCTTGCCATTGGACTGGCGGGTGGGCAGGCGCAGCATGGCCATCACCGGATAGCCCATCAGCACGATGATGCGGATGTCCGGCACGCCCTCGTAGCTGATGCTCTTGAAGATCGGGTCCGGAGTGACGCGGTACTCGATCAGTGCGCGGTCCCGGTGACCACCCAGGGAGTAGAGGCCGGACAGGATGGTCGACAGCTGCTGCTCGATCTCTTCATGGCTGATGATGCGCCCCGACACCGTCTTGTAACGCCCCTCGAAGCGGTCGGCGATCACCAGGATACCGTCGCCGCCGGCGCCCTGGGCTGGCTTGATCACGAAGTCGTTGCGCCCACCGATGATGCGGTCGAGCCCTTCGATCTGCTTCTCGGTCTCGATGATCCCGTACATCTCCGGCACATGGATCCCCGCTTCCAGCGCGCGCTGTTTGGTGAGGATCTTGTCGTCGACGATGGGGTAAAGGCTGCGCTTGTTGTACTTGAGCACGTAATCCGCGTTGCGGCGGTTGATGCCCATGATGCCCTTGGCATCCAGGGCCTTCCAGGTTTTCCAGAGTCCCAGCATGGTGTCAGTCCTTCAGGAAAGCCTTGAAGCGGAACAGTTCGGTCAGCCGGTAGCCGCGGTAGCGACCCATCGCCAGCATGAAGGCAACCATGATCAGCAGCACGCCAGGGAAGGTGAAGACGAAGTAGGTCAGCTCCGGAATGGTCATCAGCAGGTAGGCCAGAGTGGCCGCCACCAGGGTGCCGATAGCGACCTTGAAGGCGTGCGCGCCGCCGCGTTCTTCCCAGGTGATCGACAGGCGCTCGATGGTCATGGTCAGGATCACCATGGGGAACAGGGCGATCGACAGGCCGCGCTCCAGGCCCAGCTTGTGGCTCAGCAGGCTGATCACCGCCATGAGCACCACCACGAAGGTCAGCACCACGGACAACCGCGGCAGCATCTGCAGTTTCAAGTGCTCGAGGTAGGAACGCAGCATCAAGCCCAGCGCCGTGACCAGGGTAAACAGCAGGATGCCGAATCCCAGCTGGGTTTCCCGGAAAGCCAGGGCGATCAGCACTGGTGTGAAGGTGCCCAGCGTCTGCAAGCCGCCAAGGTTACGCAGGATCAGGATCATCAGTACGCCGATGGGGATCATGATCATGATCTGGTAGGTCTGCTGGGTCTGCAGCGGCAACCCGTAGAGGGAGTACTCGAGGAAACCCGCCTGGGCCTGAGCGTCCGACAGTTGCGCCAGGCGGATGGCGTTGATCTGACTGTTGTTCAGCGTGAATTCGACTTGCGGGTTGCGCCCGCCCTCCACGCTGATCAGCGGTTCTTCGCCAAACCACCAGATCAGCCGGTCTGCCGGCAGGCCTTGCTCGCCGGTCTCCGGATTGAAGTACAGCCACTGGGTGCCGTTGTAGCTGCGCAGCCACAGCTCCGGGGTCTGTGCGATGCCATTGGCCAGGCGGATCGTGTTCACGCGCTCCATGGGTACATGGGCAATGGACAGCAGCAGATCGATGACGCGGGCTTTATTTGCCGTGGAGCGATCGCCGCCCAGCAGCAGGCCGACGTTGTCGTCGTTCAGGTTGTTGACACGCTTGATGGTCTCGCTGATGAACGTCTCCACATCCGCGGAGTGCTGGCGGATGGGGGCCAGCAGCGCTTCGGCGGCGATCTTCTCCGGCCCTTCGACCGGGATGCTTTCGCGGAAGATCGGTCCTTTTTCCTCGCTCTGCTCACCCCCGTAGCGCTTGGTCAGCACCATCCGGTAGTACAGGGTCTGATCGCCGCTGGCGCGCCGGGCCGACCAGGTGACCCGGCGATTGCCATCGACCCGGTTGACGCTGACCCCATAGTTGTTGGAGATGAAGCTCTCGTTGAGGCTGACATGGCTGGCTGCCGGCGGCGGCACGAACATCTGCACCTTCACTGGCTCGCGGGGGTTGGCCTGGAGTTCCACCCGGGCGTCGATGTTCCACAGGTCCGCGGTTTCGTCTTCGGTCAATGGAATGCCGAGCACGAAGATCTGGTAGGCCGTAGTCAGCACCCCCAGCGTCACCAGCACGGTGATGAGAATTTTCAGATGCAGAGTCAGTGAGCGCATGGAGCTGTTTACTCGCCGGGAGTTGTTTCTGGGGCAGGGCAGGCAGGCTTGCCGGCCACGTATTTAATGCTGGGATCGACCAGGGCCGCAAACTCGGACAGCGCGTCAGAACCAATCAGCAGGGGGTACTGGAAGGCGCTGCGGTCGGTCAGGTTCACTTCGATCGTGCGCAGGGTCTGGCCCATGCACAGCTGCAGCTCGATAACCGGGCGCGCGGTGTAGCTTTTGCCTTCTTCAGGATCGAAATCGCCCGCGCGCCGCTTGATCCGGCTGATGCGTGACACCGGGCGCTCGATCGGTTTGCCTTCCGCGTCACCATTATCAAGCTGAAAACGCACCCAGGTTTCCCCGTCGCGTTCGAAGCGCTGGATGTGATGGGCACTGAGCGAGGCGGTCATGGCTCCGGTGTCGAGCTTGGCGGGCAGTTCCAGATCGAAATCCATGATCCGGGCGTATTCGTTCAAACCATAGATGGTTTTCTGATCGGCGGTGCTGGCAGTGGCCAGGCCGAGCAACAGGCAGAAAAGGAGGGGAGGCGTAATTCTCATAGGTCTTGGAGTACAGGCAGTGGCGGTTCTGAACCGACCGGAGTCAGCTGCGGACCGGCAAGCGCGTGGAACGCGGGAGAAGGTATGCAGAGACGCCCCCTGGAACAAGCGGGGCGAATTCTACCATGGCGCCGGAAGTCCGGCGCCTGGCGGATCGTGAACCGGGTGGTGGAAAGACAACTCGACCAAGGTGGCATGGCTTGGCAGGGTTCATGTTGACAATCTTCTGCTGAGATCTGGCATTGACCCGTTTTTTTGAGTATTTTTTAGACATCTAGTAAATGGATTGTCGACAATGAATGAGTGGCTCCCACCAGCCTTGCTGTCTGTGGCGGAAGAAGGCGAAACCCTGGCCGAGCAGGTGTTCCGTCGTATCCAGGCCGCCATCGTCAGTGGAGAGATCAAGCCCGGCAGCAAGATCTCCGAGCCTGAGCTGGCGCGTACCTACGGCATCAGCCGCGGGCCGTTGCGTGAAGCGATTCACAGGCTGGAAGGACAGCGCCTGGTGGTGAGAGTTCCCCACGCTGGCGCCAGAGTGGTCTCGCTGGGTACCCGCGAGCTGGTGGAGCTGTACCAGATCCGGGAGTCCCTCGAAGGTATGGCGTGTCGCCTGGCCGCGCAGCGCATGACCCGCGCCGAGGTCGACGAACTGCGCCGGGTGCTGGATGCCCACGAGCGCGACGAGGCCTTCCAGGCCGGGCGCGGGTACTACCAGCAGGAAGGCGACTTCGACTTCCACTACCGCATTATTCAGGCCAGCGGCAATGCCACGCTGTCCCAGCTGCTGTGCGGCGATCTCTATCAACTGGTGCGCATGTACCGCATCCAGTTCTCCAGCACGCCGAATCGGCCGCACCAGGCCTTCGCCGAGCATCAGCGGATTCTCGAAGCCATTGCCGAGGGCGATGGCGAACTGGCCGAGCTGCTGATGCGCCGACATATCGCGGCTTCGCGCCGCAACGTGGAACAACAGGTAGACAACCAAAGCAGAGGTGACGCATGAGCTCCAACACCCCCGGTCAGCGCTTCCGAGACGCCGTGGCCGCTGAACATCCGCTGCAGGTGGTGGGCGCCATCAACGCCAACCACGCGCTGCTGGCCAAGCGCGCCGGCTTCAAGGCCATTTATCTCTCCGGAGGCGGCGTGGCTGCCGGCTCGCTTGGCCTGCCCGATCTGGGCATCACCGGCCTGGACGATGTGCTGACCGACGTGCGTCGCATCACCGACGTCTGCGACCTGCCGCTGCTGGTGGATGTGGATACTGGTTTCGGCGCCTCGGCCTTCAACGTGGCGCGCACCGTCAAGTCGATGATCAAGTTCGGCGCCGCCGCCATCCATATCGAGGACCAGGTGGGTGCCAAGCGCTGCGGCCACCGCCCGAACAAGGAAATCGTCTCGCAGCAGGAAATGGTCGACCGCATCAAGGCGGCCGTGGACGCGCGCACCGATGACAGCTTCGTGATCATGGCGCGCACCGACGCGCTGGCCGTGGAAGGTCTGAACGCCGCGCTGGATCGTGCCGCCGCCTGTGTCGAGGCCGGTGCCGACATGGTCTTTCCCGAGGCGATCACCGAGTTGGCCATGTACAAGACCTTCGCCGACCGCGTGAAAGCGCCGATCCTGGCCAACATCACCGAATTCGGTGCCACGCCGCTGTACACCACCGAGGAGCTTGCCTCCGTGGACGTCTCCCTGGTGCTCTACCCGCTGTCGGCGTTCCGCGCCATGAACAAGGCTGCCGAGAACGTCTATACCGCTATTCGCCGCGACGGCACCCAGAAGAACGTGATCGATACCATGCAGACGCGCATGGAGCTGTACGACCGCATCAACTACCACGCCTACGAGCAGAGTCTCGACGCGCTGTTTGCGCAGAAGAAGGGCTGAGGAAGAGAACCGTGCGGCCCATCAGCCTGGGTCGCGCCTGAGGCAATTTGCAGTATCCAGAACAAATTCAATAAGGAGCGAGCAATGGCTGAAGCAAAAGTACTGAGCGGTGCGGGTCTGCGTGGGCAGATCGCCGGACAGACCGCCCTGTCCACCGTTGGCAAGGAAGGCGCCGGCCTGACTTACCGTGGCTACGATGTGCGTGAGCTGGCCAAGGACTGTCAGTTCGAGGAAGTCGCCTACCTGCTGCTCTACGGCGAACTGCCCAATGCCGCCCAGTTGGAGGCCTATGTGCGCCGCCTGCAGGGGCTGTGCGACCTGCCGCAGGCGCTCAAGGAAGTGCTTGAGCGCATTCCTGCCGACGCCCACCCCATGGACGTGATGCGCACCGGTTGCTCGATGCTCGGCACCCTGGAGCCCGAGCACAGCTTCGAGCAGCAGCTCGACATCGCCGACCGCCTGCTGGCGGCCTTCCCGGCGATCATGTGCTACTGGTACCGCTACACCCATGATGGCGTGCGCATCAACTGCGTCACCGGTGAGCCGGACCTGGCCAGCCATTTCCTCGCCCTGCTGCACGACAAGTCACCCAGCGAGCTGCACCGCAAGGTGATGAACGTCTCGCTGATCCTCTACGCCGAGCACGAATTCAACGCGTCGACCTTCACCGGTCGCGTCTGCGCCTCGACCCTGTCCGACCTGTACTCCTGCATCACCGGTGCGATCGGTTCGCTGCGCGGCCCGCTGCACGGCGGCGCCAACGAGGCAGCGATGGACCTGATCGACCGCTTCAAGACGCCGGCCGAAGCCGTCGCCGAGCTGGAGCGGATGATGGAGCGCAAGGAGAAGATCATGGGCTTCGGTCACGCGATCTACAGCATTTCCGACCCGCGCAACGAGGTGATCAAGGTCTGGTCGAAGCAACTGGCCGAGGAGGTCGGCGACACCATGATCTTCCCGATCTCCGTGGCCATCGACGAGCTGATGTGGGAGCGCAAGAAACTGTTCCCCAACGCCGACTTCTACCACGCCTCCGCCTACCGGTTCATGGGCATTCCCACCAAGCTGTTCACCCCGATCTTCGTCTGCTCGCGGGTTACCGGCTGGGCCGCCCACGTGTTCGAACAGCGCAGCAACAACCGCATCATCCGCCCGAGCGCCGAGTACATCGGTGTCGAGCCGCGCGCCGTGCCGCCCATGGCGCAGCGCTGATTGGGGAAGGCAGGGCCCGCTGACGGGCCCTGCCTGCTCCGTTTTACCCATTACCCCATCGAGTCCATGGCATGAACACCGCATACCGCAAATCCCTGCCCGGCACCGCGCTGGATTACTTCGACACCCGCGCGGCGGTCGACGCCATCCAGCCCGGCGCCTACGAAAAACTGCCGTACACCTCGCGCGTGCTGGCCGAGCAGCTGGTGCGCCGCTGCGATCCGGCGCTGCTGACCGATGCGCTCAAGCAGCTGATCGAGCGCAAGCGCGACCTGGACTTCCCCTGGTATCCGGCCCGCGTGGTCTGCCACGACATCCTCGGTCAGACCGCGCTGGTCGACCTGGCGGGGTTGCGTGACGCGATCGCCGAACAGGGTGGCGACCCGGCCAAGGTCAACCCGGTGGTGCCGACCCAACTGATCGTCGACCACTCGCTGGCCGTCGAATACGCCGGCTTCGACCCGGACGCGTTCGAGAAGAACCGCGCCGTGGAAGAGCGCCGCAACGAAGACCGTTTCCACTTCATCGAGTGGACCAAGACCGCATTCAAGAACGTCGACGTGATCCCCGCCGGCAACGGCATCATGCACCAGATCAACCTGGAGAAGATGTCGCCGGTGATCCAGGCCCGCGGTGGCGTGGCCTTCCCGGACACCTGCGTCGGCACCGACTCCCATACCCCGCACGTGGATGCCCTGGGCGTGATCGCCATCGGCGTCGGCGGCCTGGAAGCCGAGACCGTGATGCTCGGCCGCGCTTCGATGATGCGCCTGCCCGACATCGTCGGCGTCAAACTGACCGGCAAGCGCCAGCCGGGCATCACCGCCACCGACATCGTGCTGGCCCTGACCGAATTCCTGCGCAAGGAGCGCGTGGTGGGTGCCTGGGTGGAGTTCTTCGGCGAAGGTGCCGACAGCCTGTCGATCGGCGACCGCGCCACCATCTCCAACATGTGCCCGGAATACGGCGCCACTGCGGCGATGTTCTACATCGACCAGCAGACCATCGACTACCTCAAGCTGACCGGCCGCGAGCCGGAGCAGGTGGCGCTGGTCGAGAACTACGCCAAGACTACCGGCCTCTGGGCGACCGCGCTGGAAGGCGCCGAGTACGAGCGCGTGCTGACCTTCGACCTGTCCACCGTCGTGCGCAACATGGCCGGCCCGAGCAACCCGCACAAGCGCCTGCCGACCTCGGCACTGCATGAGCGCGGCATCGCCGACGAAGCCATGTTGGCCGCCGCGCGCGCCGAAGAGGAAAAGGGTCTGCTGCCCGATGGCGCGGTGATCATCGCCGCCATCACCAGCTGCACCAACACGTCCAACCCGCGCAACGTGGTCGCCGCCGGCCTCGTGGCCAAGAAGGCCAACGCGTTGGGCCTGGTGCGCAAGCCCTGGGTGAAGACGTCCTTCGCGCCGGGTTCCAAGGTCGCCAAGCTGTACCTGGAAGAAGCCGGCCTGCTGCCGGAACTGGAAAAGCTCGGCTTCGGCATCGTCGCCTACGCCTGCACCACCTGCAACGGCATGTCCGGCGCGCTGGACCCGAAGATCCAGCAGGAAATCATCGACCGCGACCTGTACGCCACCGCTGTCCTGAGCGGCAACCGCAACTTCGACGGCCGCATCCACCCGTACGCCAAGCAGGCCTTCCTGGCCTCGCCGCCGCTGGTGGTCGCCTACGCCATCGCCGGTACCGTACGCTTCGACATCGAGCAGGACGTGCTGGGCCATGACAAGAACGGCAAGGCCATCACGCTGAAGGATCTGTGGCCGAGCGACGAAGAGATCGACGCCATCGTCGCCGCCTGCGTCAAGCCGGAGCAGTTCAAGCAGGTCTACATCCCGATGTTCGACCTGGGCAGCGTGGAAGAGGCCAAGAGCCCGCTGTACGACTGGCGCCCGATGTCCACCTACATCCGTCGTCCGCCGTACTGGGAAGGCGCGCTGGCCGGTGAGCGCACCCTCAAGGGCATGCGCCCGCTGGCGGTGCTGCCGGACAACATCACCACCGACCACCTGTCGCCGTCCAACGCCATCCTGGCCGACTCGGCCGCCGGCGAATACCTGGCGAAGATGGGCCTGCCGGAGGAGGACTTCAACTCCTACGCCACCCACCGTGGCGACCACCTGACCGCGCAACGCGCCACCTTCGCCAACCCGCAGCTGGTCAACGAGATGGCCGTGGTCGACGGCCAGGTGAAGAAGGGTTCGCTGGCGCGTGTCGAGCCGGAAGGCACCGTCATGCGCATGTGGGAAGCCATCGAGACCTACATGGAGCGCAAGCAGCCGCTGATCATCATCGCGGGCGCCGACTACGGTCAGGGCTCGTCCCGCGACTGGGCGGCCAAGGGCGTGCGTCTGGCCGGTGTGGAAGCCATCGTCGCCGAGGGCTTCGAGCGTATCCACCGCACCAACCTGATCGGCATGGGCGTGCTGCCGCTGGAGTTCAAGCCGGGCACCACCCGCAAGACCCTGGGCATCGACGGCACCGAAACCTTCGACGTGATCGGCGAGCGCAAGCCGCGTGCCGACCTGACGCTGGTCATCCACCGCACTAACGGCGAAAGCCTCAAGGTGCCGGTGACCTGCCGCCTGGATACCGCCGAAGAGGTGTCGATCTACGAGGCGGGCGGCGTGTTGCAGCGCTTCGCCAAGGACTTCCTGGAAGGCAACGCCTAAGCAACGAACGAGGCGGCCCTGAGGGGCCGCTTCACTTTTCATCTGGAGCAGCGTAATGGCTCATCAACCTCAGATTCGAATCCCCGCCACCTACATCCGTGGCGGTACCAGCAAGGGCGTGTTCTTCCGTCTGCAGGACCTGCCCGAGCGCTGCCAGGTGCCGGGCGCGGCCCGTGACCAGCTGTTCATGCGCGTGATCGGCAGCCCCGATCCCTATGCCGCGCACATCGACGGCATGGGCGGCGCCACCTCCAGCACCAGCAAGTGCGTGATCCTGTCCAAGAGCAGCCAGCCCGGGCACGACGTGGATTACCTCTATGGCCAGATCTCCATCGACAAGGCCTTCGTCGACTGGAGCGGCAACTGCGGCAACCTGTCCACCGCGGCCGGCGCCTTCGCCATCCACGCCGGGCTGATCGATCCTGCGCGCATTCCCCAGAACGGCACCTGCGTGGTGCGCATTTGGCAGGCCAATATCCAGAAAACCATCATCGCCCACGTGCCGGTCACCAACGGCCAGGTGCAGGAGACCGGCGATTTCGAGCTGGACGGGGTGACTTTCCCGGCGGCGGAGATCGTGCTGGAATTCCTCGACCCGTCCGACGACGGCGAGGAGGGCGGCTCGATGTTCCCCACCGGCAACCTGGTCGACGACCTGGAAGTGCCCGGCGTCGGTACCTTCAAGGCCACCATGATCAGCGCCGGCATCCCCACGGTGTTCGTCAACGCCGAGGACATCGGCTACCAGGGCACCGAGCTGCGCGAGGACATCAACGGCGACCCCGCCCAGCTGGCGCGCTTCGAAAAGATCCGCGTGGCCGGTGCGCTGCGCATGGGGCTGATCAAGACGGCCGAAGAGGCGTTGACCCGCCAGCACACGCCGAAGATTGCCTTCGTTTCCCCGCCGAAAACCTACAAGGCATCCAGCGGCAAGACCATCGAGGCCGGCGAGGTCGACCTGCTGGTGCGTGCCCTGTCCATGGGCAAGCTGCACCACGCCATGATGGGCACCTGCGCGGTGGCCATCGGCACGGCGGCGGCGGTGCCCGGCACGCTGGTGAACCTGGCTGCCGGCGGGGGTGAGCGCCAGACCGTGCGCTTCGGCCATCCCTCCGGCACGCTGCGAGTCGGTGCCGAAGCGAAGCAGATCGACGGTAACTGGACGGTGACCAAGGCCATCATGAGCCGCAGCGCGCGCATCCTCATGGAAGGCTGGGTGCGGGTGCCGGGCGACGCGTTCTGATTACCTGTTTGCGAGAACGAAAAAGCCGGCCTGGGGCCGGCTTTTTCGTTTGTTCGGGCGCTCTACTTGAGACGGCGCTCCACGCCCATCTCCACCAGGATCTTGGCGGAGATCTCCTCCACCGAGAAATGCGTGGTATTCAGGCACGGGATGTTCTCGCGCTGGAACAGCTTCTCCACTTCGCGCACCTCGAACTCGCACTGGGCGAAGCTGGCGTAGCGGCTGTTGGGCTTGCGCTCATGGCGAATGGCGGTCAGCCGGTCCGGGTCGATGGTCAGGCCGAACAGCTTCTGCTTGTGCACCTTGAGGGCTGCCGGCAGTTGCAAGCGCTCCATGTCCTCTTCGGTCAGCGGATAGTTGGCGGCGCGGATGCCGTACTGCATGGCCATGTACAGGCAGGTGGGCGTCTTGCCGCAGCGTGACACGCCCACCAGGATCAGGTCGGCCTTGTCGTAGTAGTGGGTGCGGGCGCCGTCGTCGTTGTCGAGGGCAAAGTTCACCGCCTCGATGCGCTCCATGTAGTTGGCGGAGTGGCCGATGGCGTGCGATTTGCCCACCGAATAGGACGAGCTGGCGCTCAATTCCTGCTCAAGCGGCGACAGGAAACAGGAAAAAATGTCGATCATGAAGCCACTCGACTGCGCCAAGATGTCGCGGATCTCCTGGTTCACGATGGTATCGAAAATGATCGGCCGGCAACCGTCGCGCTCGGTGGCCAGATCGATCTGCTGAACCATGGCCTGAGCCTTGGCGGGCGTGTCTATGTAGGGGCGGGTGAGTTTCTGGAACTGGATGTTCTCGAACTGGGCAAGCAGGCTCTGTCCAAGGGTTTCGGCGGTGATGCCTGTTCCGTCAGAGATGAAGAAAGCGGTTCGTTTCATACGCCGAAAGCCTTAAGGTGAAAGCGATTCTTGGCTATCATAGCCGGGCTGTGCCATAGCTAGACGGCTGGCATTCTTACCTATTTCCCCGGGGCAGGCCACACCGGTGCGGACACAATCCGCTGGCAGCATTCCCCTACAGCGTGGAGAAATCACCTTGGTTGAGTACGTAGTTTCCCTCGATAAGCTCGGCAACCACGATGTCGAGCGGGTAGGGGGCAAGAACGCCTCCCTGGGCGAAATGATCAGCAACCTGGCGGGTGCCGGTGTTTCCGTCCCCGGCGGGTTCGCCACCACGGCCCAGGCCTATCGTGATTTCCTCGAGCAAAGCGGTCTGAACGATCGTATTCACGCCGCGCTGGATGCGCTGGACGTCGATGACGTCAATGCCCTGGCCAGGACCGGCGCGCAGATCCGCCAGTGGGTGATGGAGGCCGAATTCCCCGCCCAGCTGGACGCCGACATTCGCAAGGCCTTCGCCGAAATGAGCGGCGGCAACGAGCATATGGCGGTTGCCGTGCGCTCCTCGGCCACCGCCGAAGACCTGCCGGACGCCTCCTTCGCCGGCCAGCAGGAAACCTTCCTGAACATCCGTGGCGTGGACAACGTGATCCGTGCCGCCAAGGAAGTGTTCGCCTCTCTGTTCAACGACCGCGCCATCGCCTACCGCGTGCACCAGGGCTTCGACCACAAGCTGGTGGCCCTGTCCGCCGGTGTACAGCGCATGGTGCGTTCGGAAACCGGCGCCGCCGGTGTGATGTTCACCCTGGATACCGAGTCCGGCTTCCGTGACGTGGTGTTCATCACCGCCGCCTACGGCCTGGGCGAGACCGTGGTGCAGGGCGCGGTGAACCCCGATGAATTCTATGTGCACAAGCAGACCCTGGAAGCCGGCCGCCCGGCCATCCTGCGTCGCAACCTGGGCAGCAAGGCCATCAAGATGGTCTATGGCGACGAAGGCAAGGCCGGCAAGTCGGTGAAGACCGTCGACGTGGCCCGCGAGGAGCGCGCGCGCTTCGCCATCAGCGACGAGGAGGTCGCCAACCTGGCACGCCAGGCGCTGATCATTGAGAAGCACTACGGCCGCCCGATGGACATCGAATGGGCGAAGGACGGTGACGACGGCCAGCTGTACATCGTGCAGGCCCGCCCGGAAACCGTTAAGAGCCGCGCCAGCGCCACCGTCATGGAGCGCTACCTGCTCAAGGAAAAGGGCACCGTGCTGGTCGAGGGCCGCGCCATCGGCCAGCGCATCGGCGCCGGTCCCGTGCGCGTGATCCACGACGTGTCCGAGATGGACAAGGTGCAGCCGGGCGACGTGCTGGTCTCCGACATGACCGACCCGGACTGGGAACCGATCATGAAGCGCGCCAGCGCCATCGTCACCAACCGCGGCGGCCGTACCTGCCACGCGGCGATCATTGCCCGCGAGCTGGGCATTCCGGCGGTGGTGGGCTGCGGCAATGCCACCCACGTGCTGAAGGACGGCCAGGGCGTCACCGTCTCCTGCGCCGAAGGTGATACCGGCTTCATCTTCGAAGGCCAGCTGGGCTTCGACGTACGCAAGAACTCCGTCGATGCCATGCCCGAGCTGCCGTTCAAGATCATGATGAACGTCGGCAACCCGGACCGCGCCTTTGATTTCGCCCAGCTGCCCAACGCCGGTGTCGGCCTGGCGCGCCTGGAGTTCATCATCAACCGCATGATCGGCGTGCACCCCAAGGCGCTGCTGAACTTCGCCAGCCTGCCGGCCGACATCAAGGAAAGCGTGCAGAAGCGCACCGCCGGCTACGCCGATCCGGTGAGCTTCTACGTCGAGAAGCTGGTGGAAGGGGTCAGCACCCTGGCCGCCGCTTTCTGGCCGAAGAAGGTCATCGTGCGCCTGTCGGACTTCAAGTCCAACGAATACGCCAACCTGATCGGCGGCAAGCTCTACGAGCCCGAGGAAGAGAACCCGATGCTGGGCTTCCGTGGCGCGTCGCGCTACATCAGCGAATCGTTCCGCGATTGCTTCGAGCTGGAATGCCGGGCCATGCGCAAGGTGCGCGACGAGATGGGCCTGACCAACGTCGAACTGATGGTGCCGTTCGTACGTACCCTCGGCGAAGCCTCCCAAGTGGTCGACCTGCTGGCCCAGTACGGCCTCAAGCGCGGCGAGAACGGCCTGCGCGTGATCATGATGTGCGAGCTGCCCTCCAACGCGCTGCTGGCCGACGAGTTCCTCGAGTATTTCGACGGTTTCTCCATAGGTTCCAACGACATGACCCAGCTGACCCTGGGCCTGGACCGCGACTCCGGGATCATCGCCCACCTGTTCGACGAGCGTAACCCGGCGGTCAAGAAGCTGCTTTCCAGTGCCATCCAGGCCTGCCGCAAGGCGGACAAGTACATCGGCATCTGCGGCCAGGGCCCATCCGACCACCCGGATCTGGCCCGCTGGCTGATGGAGCAGGGCATCGAGAGCGTGTCGCTGAATCCGGATTCCGTTCTTGATACCTGGTTCTTCCTCGCCGAAGGGCAAATCTGAGCGCTTTGACCATACTGGAAGGGCGGGTCTGAACCCGCCCTTTTCATATCCACGCGATAGAACCCGTAATGCAAAGCAGCAGCCGACTCTTTCCTGTCTCCCTGCTCGGCGCCGAACTCCGCGGCGACCTGAGCGAGGACGTCTACCTTCTCAAACCACGCAACAGTCCCGATGCCAGCGTCGAGCTGGCGGTCACCCGCCTGGGGCGCGCCGATGTACAGGGGGGCCGGGGCGTACCTGTGATCCTGCTGCACGGCACCTTCACCAACCGGCGTTTCTGGTACTCGCCCAAGGGCATTGGTTTTGGCGCGCACCTGGCCCGGGCCGGCTTCGATGTGTGGATTCCGGAAATGCGCGGGCATGGTCTTTCGCCGCGCAACCGGAGCTACCGGCACAATCGAGTGGTCGACTATGCGCGCTACGACCTCCCCGCCATCGCCGCCTTCGTCATGGAACAGACCGGGCAGACACCGCACTGGATGGGCCATTCGCTCGGCGGGGTGGTGCTCGCCGCTGCCGCGGGTGGTGGTTATCTGGACCAGCACAGCGCAGCCTCGCTGGCGCTGTTCGGCAGTCAGGTCAGTCGCTTGTACCTGCCGTTGAAGTTTCCGCCGGTGGAGTGGGGCGGGCACTTGCTGCTGGGCTGCCTGCCGCATCTGTCCGGCATGCGACTGGGGCGCGGACCCGAGGACGAGCCGATCGGCGTGGCGCGCGACGCCCTGCGCTGGCATGGACTGTTCGGTCGCTTCGGCTGCGGGCGGGAAAACTGGTGGCAGGGCCTGGCCACGGTGCATATTCCGGTGCTGGCGGTTTCCGCCGAGGGGGATCGTCAGGATCCGCCGGCGGCTTGCGAGCGTCTGCTGCGCCAGTTCGGTTCGGCCAGTCGCGAGCACCTGTGCCTCGGCCCCCGGAATGGCTTCTCCAGCCCCTTCGGCCATGTGGAAATGCTCATCAGCAAGACGGCGCAACGCGAGGTCTGGCCATTGCTGACCGACTGGCTGCGGCGCCAGGCGAGCACCTCGGCGGAAGTTCAGGGGTGTGCCACGCGCGAAGCCCTGTGCTAAAGGGGATCGCTGCGGCTAAGATGTGCGCCCCCGCAGCAGCACCATCTCAAGGAGTTCAGCATGCAATACGTCACCCCTGACCTGTGCGACGCCTACCCGGATCTGGTTCAGGTCGTCGAGCCGATGTTCGCCAACTTCGGCGGCCGCGACTCCTTCGGTGGTCAGATCGTCACCGTGAAGTGCTTCGAGGACAACTCGCTGGTCAAGGAGCAGGTCGACCTGCCCGGTGAAGGCAAGGTGCTGGTCGTGGATGGTGGCGGCTCGCTGCGTCGCGCCCTGCTGGGCGACATGCTGGCCGAGAAGGCGGCGAAGAATGGCTGGGAAGGCATCATCGTCTACGGCTGCGTACGCGACGTCGACGTGCTGGCGCAGACCGAGCTGGGCATCCAGGCGCTGGCGAGCCATCCGATGAAAACCGACAAGCGCGGCATTGGCGACCTGAACGTGGTCGTTACCTTTGCCGGCGTGACCTTCCGCCCTGGCCAGTACGTGTATGCCGACAACAACGGCATCATCGTTTCCCCTGAACCGCTGAGCATGCCCGAGTAGGTTCGATCGGATCTTAGCGCTCCGCGCCTCTGGCCGGAGCGCTTGCCCTGCTGTGACCCTCGGTTGTCCCGCCGCGTCTACCCGTTTGTACTCCGCGGAGGTGCGCATGCACGACCCCTTCGAAGAATCCCTGCGTGATCTGCTCAAGAACGCACCGTCGTCCCAGCATGACGACGATGCGACCCTCGATCGCGTGCTCAAGACCGCCAATCGTCAGGTGGGCGTCGGCGATCTGTTCTCGCTGATGGGCAACTGGTTCGAGGCCCTGATGATCGCGCTGAATGCCGGTTCCCGGAACGTGGAATCGGGCCATGCCGCCACCAAACGCTGTGCTGAAAAGGCTGAATGAAGATGGAATTCGATCCCTGGACCCAGAGCCTCGTCAACGCCATGAGCACCATGTGGGGCTCGGTGGCGGCTTTCATCCCGCGCCTGTTTGGCGCCCTGGTGGTGCTGTTGCTGGGCTTCGTGGTGGCCAAGCTGCTGGACACGCTGCTGTCCAAGTTGCTGGCCAAGTTGGGCCTGGACCGACTGATGGCCGGCACCGGCCTGACCAAGATGATGGCGCGCATCGGCATCCAGGTGCCGGTTTCCACCCTGATCGGCAAGATCGTCTACTGGTTCGTGCTGCTGGTGTTCCTGGTGTCGGCTGCCGATTCCCTGGGCCTGCAACGTGTCTCAGCTACCCTCGACGTGTTTGCCCTGTACCTGCCCAAGGTCTTCGGTGCAGCCCTGGTACTGCTGGCCGGTGTGCTGCTGGCGCAACTGGTCAACGGCCTGGTGCGCGGAGCCGCGGAAAGCGTGGGCCTGGATTACGCTGCCAGTCTCGGTCGTGTCGCCCAGGCCATGGTCATCATCATCAGTATCTCGGTGGCCATCGGCCAGCTGGAGGTGAAGACCGACCTGCTCAACACCGTCATTGCCATCGTCCTGATCTCGGTCGGCCTGGCCGCTGCGCTGGCCTTGGGGCTGGGCAGCCGCGAGATCGCCGGGCAGATCCTCGCCGGCATCTACGTGCGCGAGCTGTATGAGGTGGGCCAGGATATCCAGGTCGGCGACATCCAGGGGCAGATCGAGGAAATCGGTACGGTGAAGACCATCCTGGTCACCTCGGATGGGGATTTGGTGTCAATAGCCAATAAGACGCTGCTCGAACATCGCGTCAACAGCCGTTGAGGCGGCAAATCCTGTTATCTTATTGCGCCGCGACGACCGCCCGGTCGCTCGCCGCGCATCCGCCTCAATCGCCGACGATTCGTTTTGAACAAAGTCCAGCACCCCGGCCAGCGCTACGACCCCCGCGAGCTCTCTGACGAAGAGCTGGTGGCGCGCGCGCACCAGGAACTCTTCCATATCACCCGCGCCTACGAAGAGTTGATGCGGCGCTACCAGCGCACGCTGTTCAACGTCTGTGCGCGGTATCTCGGTAACGATCGGGACGCCGATGACGTCTGCCAGGAAGTGATGCTCAAGGTGCTCTACGGCCTGAAAAACTTCGAAGGCAAGTCCAAGTTCAAGACGTGGCTGTACAGCATCACCTACAACGAGTGCATCACCCAGTACCGCAAGGAGCGGCGTAAACGTCGGCTAATCGATGCCCTCAGCCTGGAACCCATGGAAGAGGCCTCGGAGGAGAAGACACCGAAAGTCGAGGACAAGGGTGGCCTGGATCGCTGGCTGGTGCATGTGAATCCCATCGACCGGGAAATCCTCATCCTGCGTTTTGTCGCCGAGCTGGAGTTCCAGGAAATCGCCGACATCATGCACATGGGCCTCAGCGCCACCAAGATGCGCTACAAGCGCGCGCTGGACCGTATGCGCGAAAAATTCGCCAGCGCGGAAACTTTGTAACCCATCCGCCTCTCTGAATGGTGACTCCCCTGTTTCTGGGGAGCCATCCATACCATTCAGATGGGGATTTACGGATGAGGCTCAAAAACACCTTAGGCGCGGTCATTGGTGCTGTTGTCGCCGCGACCTCCGCGCACGCGTTGGCTCAGGGCCAGGGCGCCGTCGAGGTGGAAGTGTTTGCCAAGCAGTACTACCCCGATAGCCGCCGCAACATCGAAAGCGAAGGCGAGCTTTACGGGGCCGGGGCTAGCTACTTCCTCACGGATGACGTCTCCCTGGGCATTTCTCACGGCGAATACCACGATCTCACCTCGGACGATCCGGTCACGGTCGATGGGCGTTACAAGAACATCAAGGGCAGTTTGACCTCGCTAGATGCGGTCTATCACTTCGGTGAGCCGGGCCCTGGCGTACGTCCCTACCTGTCGGCCGGTATGGCCCACCAGAGCATCGGCCAGGCGGAGCGCAGCGGGCGAGACCGCAGCACCTTCGCCAACGTCGGCGCGGGGGTGAAGGTCTACTTCAGCGAGAACTTCTTCGCCCGGGCCGGGGTGGATGGCATGCACAACATCGACCAGGGCAACAGCGAGTGGATGGCAGGCGTCGGTGTAGGCTTGAACTTCGGCGGTGGTCGTCAGGAAGTTGCCCAGGCCGAGCCCGAGCCGGTCTATGAGCCTGTGGTCGAAGCTGAGCCCATTCCTGAGACGGTGCGGGTCGAACTGGATGTGAAGTTCGATTTCGACAAGGACGTGGTGCGCGAGGACAGCTACGACGATATCCGCAACCTGGCGGAATTCATGCAACAGTTCCCGCAAACGACCACCGTGGTGGAAGGCCACACCGACTCGATCGGTACCGAGGCCTACAACCAGGACCTCTCCGACCGCCGCGCACGTTCCGTGCGCAACGTACTGGTCGACCAGTACGGCATTTCGGGCAACCGCGTGGATTCGATCGGCTATGGCGAAACTCGTCCGGTGGCGGACAACGCCACCGAGGCCGGCCGCGCCATCAACCGTCGCGTGGAAGCCGAGGTGGAAGCGCAGGTCGAATGACAGTCCGTTCGATCTGCGTGACCGGGACCGGGGCCTGAAGGGGCCCCGGTTTTTTTATGACCGTTTGCTGGCTCAGGGAGCGGGGGAAGGAAATACCACAAGCGGCCCGGCAGGCTTGCCGGGTGGCGGTACGAAGGCGGGTGCCGGCGTGCCGGCCGGTCCGAGATGGCTGACGAAGCGATGGATGCTCAGCAGATCCTGGTCGCTCATCAGACGAAGCGCGTGATTGGGCATCGGGGGTCGATAGTTGGCGTTGCGAGCCAGTTGCAACCATTGCGCTTCGCTCAGTTGCGGCAGGAGCAGGCGCAGGTTGCTGGCATAGGTCGTCCCCCACGGGCCGCTCCACCCCAGTCCTGCGCCCAGCAGCCAGGCACTTTCCGGAACCTGATCCGGCGCCTGCAGATAATTCTCGGTGTGGCAGTCGTTGCAGCCGGCGATCTGTACCAGGTAGCGGCCACGCTCCACCCGCTCCGCGTTCTCCGGAGGAGGGGCCCGCCCAAGCAGGCATGGGCAACAACAGGGCGGCGGCAAGCAGCGAAACTCTGTTCATGGCGGTTCTCTCCCTGAATCCCGCTTCAAGGTATAGCCCAGGGTCGAGACCGCGAGCGCCCGTCGCAACACGGGAAGACTCATGGCGCCGACACTATTCGGCGAATTTCCGGCAGGCAGGAACCGCACTGGGTTCCACAGCGCAGCTCGCGTTGCAGGGCGGACAGATCCAGGCCCTGTTGCAGACCCGCCAGGATGGCGCTGGCGGAAACGTTCAGGCAGTTGCAAACCAGCCGATCGGTGGCGGCCTGGCGACCCTCTGGCGCGGCGAGTGGCGCCAGCAACTGCTGATGCGGCACGTCGACCGGCTGGCCTTCCCGCCAGACCTGCATGAGCCAGTCGCGGGCCAGGACCTCGCCGGCCAGCCGCACGGCGGTCAGACGGCCCTGCTCGAGGCGCAGGCGCTTGCTGATCCCGGCTTCCGGATCTTCGTAGGCCAGTAGCGGTTCGTGCAATGCCAGCGTCCGGTCCAACTGCATCAGCCATGACTGCGGCGGCGCCTCGGCGCGGGCGGCTCGAATCACCAGGGCCGTGCGCTCTCGCCCCAGCAGACCCAGGCTTACATAGGGGAACTCCACCAGCAGCGGCCGTAGCGCATCGAGGTGCGATAAACCGATACCTTCGACCAGCGCGAACAGCCGCCAGGGCAGGTCGGCCGGTTCGAGCGCCACACCGCTGAGCTTGAGTTCCGGCTGGCGTGACAGCGGATCGAACCCCGGCTGGGTCAGCACGTTGGTACCCAGTCCCCTGAGGAAGCGGTCGCCCCAGTGCATTGGCAGCCAGGTATGCCCTGGCCGCAGGCCTGCATCACCCTGCACCGGCAGCACCAGGCTGCCGCGTCGACTGGAAACCCGTACCAGGTCGCCTTCGTGCAACCCCAGGTTGGCCAGATCATCGGGGTGAATACCCAACAGAGGCTCGGGCGCATGGCCGAACGCCTGTGCAGCGGTGCCGGTGCGGCTCATGCCATGCCACTGATCACGCAGCCGACCGGTATTGAGCAGCCAGGGAAAGGGGGGCTCCGGCATTTCCAGGACGGCCCGATAAGGCTCGGCGATGAAGCGCGCCCGTCCGCTGGGCGTCGGGAACCGGCGGTCGCTGTACAGGCGAGGCGTGCCCTGGCGGGCTCCGGCCGGGAAGGGCCACTGCTGAGGGCCGAGCGCGTCGAGCAAGGTATAACTGAGCCCGGCATAATCCAGGTCGCGCCCGGCGGTTAACGGTGTGAACTCCTGGAACAGGGCCTGCGGCGAATCGAAGTCGAACAGGCTGGGGAGGCCAGGCCGCAGTCGCTGTTCCAGCCGGCGGGCGAAGTCGCAGACGATGGCCCAGTCCGGCCGCGCATCGCCCGGGGGCGGAACGGCCTTGCGCACGTGGCTGACACGCCGCTCCGAGTTGGTCACCGTGCCTTCCTTCTCGCCCCAGCTGGCGGCCGGCAGCAACAGGTCTGCATAGGCGCAGGTCTCGGTGCCGGCGAATGCCTCCTGCACGACCACGAACGGGCAGGCCGCCAGTGCGTCGTGGATGCGCTGCTGGTCGGGCATCGATTGCGCCGGGTTGGTACAGGCGATCCACAGTGCCCTGATGCGGCCCTCCGCCACGGCTTCGAACAGCTCGACCGCGCTCAGCCCGGCGCCGGGTAGGCTATCGACACCCCAGTAGCGGGCGAGCTCGGCGCGGTGTTCGGCATTGTCGGCCTCCCGATGGCCGGGTAGCAGATTGGCCAGGGTGCCGGTTTCCCGGCCGCCCATGGCGTTGGGCTGGCCGGTCAGTGAGAAGGGGCCCGCGCCCGGCCTGCCGATCTGTCCGGTGGCGAGGTGCAGGTTGATCAGGGCGCTGTTCTTGGCGCTGCCGCTGCTGGACTGGTTGAGGCCCATGCACCACAGCGACAGAAAGCGGGGAGCGTCACCGATCCAGCGCGCGGCCTGTTCCAGATCGTCTGCACTCAGCCCGCACAGCCGACTGACCCGCTCCGGCGGGTACTCCTGTACCAGGCTCTGCAGTGCCGCGAAGCCTTCGGTGTGCTCGGCGATGAAGGCAGTGTCGATGCGTTCGTCACGCAGCAGGATATGCAGCAGGCCATGCAGCAGCGCCACGTCAGTCCCCGGCTGCAGCGCCAGATGCAGATCGGCCAGCTCGCAGCTGTCGGTGCGTCGCGGATCGACCACGATGACGCGCATCTCCGGTCGCTGCGCCTTGGCGGCCTCCAGACGGCGAAACAGCACCGGATGGGCGAAGGCCGGGTTGGCGCCGATGATCAGCACGCAATCGGCCAGCTCCACATCCTCGTATGAACAGGGCGGCGCGTCGGCACCCAGGCTGCGCTTATAGCCCACTACGGCGCTGGACATGCACAGCCGCGAATTGCTGTCGATGTTGGGTGTACCGATCAGGGCTCGGGCCAGCTTGTTGAAGGCGTAGTAGTCCTCCGTGAGCAACTGGCCGGAGACGTAGAAGGCAACGCTCTGCGGTCCGTGTTCGCGGATCGTCGCGGTGAAGCGCTCGGCGGCATGCTCCAGGGCGCTGGGCCAATCGGTGCGGGTGCGGCCCAGCGTCTTGCCCAGGCGCAGTTGCGGGTGGAGCGCGCGGTGCTCCAGTCCGCCTGTCAGATGAAGGCTCGCGCCCTTGCTGCACAGTCGACCCAGGTTGGCGGGGTGCTCGGGATCGCCACGCACGCCGAGGATGCGGCTGCCATCGTGCTCGATCAGCACGCCGCAGCCGACACCGCAGTAGCAGCAGGTCGAGGTGGAGGTGCGGCGTTCACTCGACATGGTGGATCTCCCGGTGTGCAAGGGCCTCACCGAACATCAGCCGGTCGCGGAAGCCGGCGATCGATGCGCCCTCGCGAATCAGGCGCTGATACCAGCCACTGTCGGAGCTGTCGCCGTACAGGCAAGCACCCACCAGGCGGTCTGCGCGCAGGACCAGTTTGCGGTATACACCGCCGACAGGGTCGCGCAGGAGGATGCTCCGGGTGCCCTCGCCGCCGGCATACTCGCCGGTCGAGTACAGGTCGATGCCGCTCACCTTGAGGCGGGTCGACAGCAGCGAGCCTGTGTAGCGGCCAATGCCCAGCCTCGCCAGGTGGTTGGCACACACCCGGGCCTGCTCGAACAGCGGCGCCACCAACCCATAGCTGATGCCGCGATGGCTGGCGCACTCCCCCACGGCATAGATGCGTGGGTCGTAGGTTTGCAGGGTGTCGCTGACCAGAATGCCCCGCCTGCAGGGCAGGCCGGCCGCTTCGGCCAGTTCGCTGTTGGGGCGGATGCCCGTCGCCACCACCACCAGCTCGGCGGCCAGCTGGGTGCCATCGCGCAGACAGACCGCACGTACCCGGCCGTTCCTGTCACCCAGCAGGCGCTCGGTATGGGCGGCCAGGCGGAAGCCAAGGCCACGGGCCTCCAGCGTCTGCTGCAGGAGCGTCCCAGCCTCGCGGTCCAGTTGACGCTCCAGCAGCCAATCACCCCGGTGCACGACAGTCACCTGCATGCCGCGCTGGCGCAGTCCGTTGGCCGCTTCCAGGCCCAGCAGGCCGCCGCCGATCACCACCGCGTGACGATAGCGCTCGGCGGCTTCGAGCATGGTGTGGGTGTCGGCGATATCGCGGTAGCCGGTGACGCCGTGCAGCTCATGACCGGGCAGCGGAGGAATGCAGGGCCGCGAGCCGGTGGCCAGCAGCAGGCGGTCATACACCGCCTCGGTGCCGTCATCGGCGATCACCAGACGCCTCGCGCGATCAATGCGCACCACGCTGCGACCTGCGTGCAGGCGAATGCCATTCTGCCGGTACCAATCGAAATCGTTGAGGACGATGTCCTCGAGCTGCTGCTCGCCCGCCAGCACCGGAGTCAGCAGGATGCGGTTGTAGTTGGGATGGGGCTCGGCACCGAATACCTGTATGTCATACAGGTCCGGGGCCAGTCCCAGCAGCTCTTCCAGCGTGCGCACTCCGGCCATGCCGTTGCCGACCATGACCAGTCTGGGTCTGTTCATTCGCTTCTCCGTCACGCATGCCAAAAACAAAAAGGCGTCCCGTCGCCAGTGCGACGAGGACGCCTTTGTCCGTGCCGGTCGAGTCTGCCTTCGCCGTTGAAGGCCGTGCCGGTGATGCAAGAACCCAAGCAGGCTGCGTGCCAGATCGGCAACCGGTTGATTATCAGGGGCTTGGCGACGCCGGTTGCATACCGACGGAGAAGGTGGATGCCCGCTGCTGGTGCGTCCTGCCCGGGCGCAGTGCGTTCGGGGGCAGGCTAGTTACGCAGCTCTTTCAGGTAGCCATCGATCAGCAGCGGCTGGTGGAAGGGCATGCCCTGGGCCATGCGCAGCACGGCGCGATTGTGTTCGTAATGGCCCAGCGCATAGCCCAGGCGCTCGGCGCAGGTCGCGACCAGGAACGTCAGCAGCACCACGCGCAGGCCAGGCAGTGGCAAGCGCGGTGCAAAGAGAATCACCAGACTCGCCAGGCTGCGCAGCAGGCTCTGGATGAGCAGAAACGCTGCGGCAAGGGGGAGCGGGTTAAGTGCGCGCAGGAAGTCCACTGTCGCGCCACGGGAGAGGTCACCGAGGTGATGGCCTTGCAGGGTCCAGAGCTGATTGTCCACGTGTGCCAGCAGATGTACAAGGACGACCAGCAGCACCTGGCCGCCCAGCTGCAGCGAACGCGGCAGCCAGGCGAGCGGCCGGGCCAGCAGCCAGGCCGGTGCCAGGAGCATCAGTGCGTAGCTGCCGATCAGCAGCCAGCGATAGGCCTGCTGGGGAAGGTTGTGCGCATCGGCGATGAACAGGTGCAGGTGCAGCAGGAGCGCCAGCCAGGACAGGCACCAGAACAGGGTATCCGAGCGTTCATGGTGATCGGAGCGATAGTGCACCAGGATTCCCGGCTCCGCGGCGGTGCCCCGCCAGCTGTAGGCCGGTGCCAGACTGTTCTTCTTCCTGAAAAGCGACATGCTGACCCCCGGAATCCTGAATCATCGGAAGGGACGGGCAGTAGTGGCACTCTGCCCGTGTGCTATCGCTGTCGGCGGCTGTGGGGATTTCTTTAACGACCGGCGCGGTGCGCCGGCCGTCGCCTCAGTGCGCCATGAAGCGGCGAATACCCTGAAGCTGGCTACGGATGGACGGAAGGGTCTGCTGCACGACTTGCATGGCATTCGGCAACGCCAGGTCGTCTGCACGCGTGGCCTGGAGCGCGGTGAAGTTGCCGGTGGCAAACGGCAGTACCACCTTGTGCTCTTCGCTGATGAACGCCAGGCGATCCCAGTCGCCGGCAATCAGATGACGTCCCGGTTTCGGATCGAACAGGCTGTGTCCGATGCCGTACTGATGCGCAGGATTCTGGACGCCCAGCAACGGCAACAGGGTGGGCAGCAGATCCATATGGCTGGTGCGCAGGGTTTCTTCGTGGCGCTCGCGGCCCGGCACCCAGAGCACCAGCGGTACGCGGATCTGTTCGTCGGAGAACGTCGAGTTGTGGCCCCAGCGGCCGTTCTCCATGAACTCTTCGCCATGGTCGCCGGTAATCACGATAAGGGTATTTTCCATCAGCCCGCGCGCCTTCAGGTGGTCGACCACACGGGCGATCTGACCGTCCAGGTGGTGCACCGCATTCAGGTAGCGCTTGTGGATGCCACCGATGTCCCGCTCCAGGTCCATGCTGGCGTAGCTGAAATCCGCCAGGTAATCCGGCTCGATCACCGACTCGGGCGGGAAGTTGTAATTGGCGTGCGGCGATTCGAAGAACATGAAGGTCATGAAGGGCCGGGCACTATCACGCTGATCGATGAACGCCAGCAGATCATCGATGTTCTTGCGGTCGCGCTGCCAGGTTTCGCCCTCTCCGTAGGCCTGCATCTGCTCCTGCGGTACCCGTACGAACAACGTCTTGTCGAATTCCGGATAGGTGAACTTGGCACTGGTGAACAGACGCATCTGGTAGTCCTGCTGCTGCAGAACGTCAATCAGGGGACTACCGACGCGAGCATTCAGAACCGGGAACCAGAGGCTGGCCGGAAGGCTATAGAACTGACTGAACAGCCCCATGCGGGTGCCGTTGCCGCCCGAAAAATGATTGCTGTAGCGAAGGGACTCTGCGGCAAAGGCACTGGTCTGTGGCATGACCCGGGGATTCAGCGTGTCGGCTCGCCAGGACTCGGCTACCAGCCACACCAGGTTCAGCGGCTTGGCCGGCGGCTGGATCTGCAGCGGTGCTTGCGGATAGGCCAGGCGGCCCTTGATGGCGACGTTCTCCACCTCCAGGCTCTGCGGACGCTCCATGCCCAGCGTGCCGACGAAGAACTCGCGCATGGTCAGCGGCTGATACAGCGGCAGGCGCTGGGCGGTCTCCAGCAGAGGGCTGTAACCGTAAAAATGGCTGACCGCGTGGCTGACCCGCTCGGTCAAGGTGCCCACCATGAACAGCGTGAGCGCCCAGGCCAGGCGGGGTACCGGCAGGCGCGGCAGGATGCGGGTCAGGGCGCTGGCCAGCAGGCGCAAGGCCAGTTGGCCGCCAACAAAGCCCAGGCCAATCAGCGCGAAGCCCAGGTAGCTGGATTCCGACGAGCCCAGCGCCGCGATGCCGCCAGGAGTGGTAATGATGTTCCAGACGAAACCATTGAGGTGGAAGCCGTACAGCTTCCACAGCAGGCCGTCGGCGTAGAGCAATAGCTGAACGGCGGTGGTCAGCACCACGTGCAAGGCCAGTTGCGCGCCCCGGGGCAGCGGACGGGCCAGCTTGCTGATCAGCCAGGCCGGTGCCAGGAACATCAACGCATACGTGGAGATCAGGAGACCCTGATAGAACGCCATCCCCACGCTTTCCGGTGCATCCAGGAAGAACCCGAGGTGGACGGCCAACGCCAACCAGGAAAGCGTCCAGAAGAGGGTGTCTGCGCGACTGCGATGCGTGCTTGAAATCATGGCGTTCCTTTGTCCGGCTGGGATCGGTGGCGCTTAATCCCATAACACGAGCCGGAAGGCAAGTGCGAGGACAAGCAGCCTGGCGGAGAATCCGCGCTCAGCATGGCGGCACTATGCGGAAATTCTTGAGGAGCGAAATGCAGCCCCGCAGGGCCGCATTCAACGACCCTTCATGCGGCTGGACGCCGCTGACGCTGGTAAAGGAACTCCAGCACCGCGCCCCGGTACTGGTGGTAGAGCGGATCGTTGGCCAACGCCAGGCGCTCACGCGGGCGCGGCAGCTCGACGGTGAGGATGTCGCCGACGGTGGCCGCCGGCCCGTTGCTCATCATCACGATGCGGTCGGAGAGCAGAACCGCCTCGTCCACGTCGTGGGTGACCATCACCACGGTGCTGCGGGTCTGGCCGACGATGCGCAGCAGTTCGTCCTGCAGATGGGCGCGGGTCAGGGCGTCCAGCGCGCCGAACGGTTCGTCCATCAGCAGCACCTTGGGTTCCATCACCAGCGCGCGGGCGATGCCGACGCGCTGCTTCATGCCGCCGGAAATCTCGCTGGGGTATTTGTGCAGCGCGTGGTCCAGGCCGACCATGCGCAGGGCCGCCTCGCTGCGTTCCCGGCGCTCGGCCTTGCTCCGGCTGGCGAACACCTTGTCCACTGCCAGCTGCACGTTGCCCAGGCAGGTCATCCACGGCAGCAGGCTGTGGTTCTGAAACACCACGGCGCGCTCCGGGCCGGGCCCGTCAATCTCGCGGCCGTTGCAGATCAGCCCACCTTCGCTGGGCTCCAGCAGCCCGGCGATCAGGTTGAGCACCGTGGACTTGCCGCAGCCGGAATGGCCGATCAGCGACACGAATTCGCCACGGGCGATGTCCAGGTTCACCTCGCGCAGGGCCACGAAGCGCCCCTTGCGGGTCTCGAAGTGTTTGCCGACGCGGGTCAGCTCGACGAACTTGTCCATGGGGTCTCCCGAATCAGCTGTGGTAGTCGAAGCGGCGGGCCAGCAGGAGCAGGCTCTGCTCCAGTGCCAGGCCGACCAGGCCGACGATGACGATGGCGATGAGGATGTGCGCCACGTTGAGGTTGTTCCATTCGTCCCATACCCAGAAGCCCAGGCCGATGCCGCCGGTGAGCATCTCCGCGGCGACGATCACCAGCCAGGCCACGCCGATGGCCAGGCGAATGCCGGTCATCAGGTGCGGAAGCACAGCCGGGAACAGGATGCGGGTCAGCACCTTGTACTCGGAGAGCTTCAGCACCCGGGCGACGTTCAGGTAGTCCTGCGGCACGCTGGCCACGCCGGCGGCGGTGTTGAGGATGATCGGCCAGATGGCGCTGATGAAGATCACCCATATCGACGCCGGTCCGGCGGCCTCGAACACCAGCAGGCCGATCGGCAGCCAGACCAGCGGCGACACCGGGCGCAGCAGGCTGATGATGGGCGCCAGCATGCGCGCCAGGAAGGCGAAGCGGCCGATGGCGAAACCCAGCGGAATGCCGACCAGCGCCGCCAGACCGAAGCCGGCGCCGACCCGTCCCAGCGAGTGCAGGATGTTCCAGCCGATGCCCATGTCGTTGGGCCCGTTGTCGTAGAAGGGATCGGCGAACAGCTCCAGCGCCGCCTGCCCGGTGACCAGCGGGCCCGGCAGTCCTTCGCTGCGCGCTGCCAGCAGCGCCCAGAGGAAGAGGAACAGCAGGATACCGAGCAGCGGCGGCAGCACCTGCTGCAGGCTCTGGCGCAGCCAGGCGGCCATGGCCAGACGGCGCAGTGGGTGGGTTTCGCGGTGGGCCACCGGCGGTGGGCTCAGGGGAATGGACATGGGAACCTCCTCGGTCAGGCCTTGATGGCGAAGGAGCGGGCGTAGCCGGCCGGGTCACTGCCGTTCCAGACGGTGCCGTCAATCAGCGTGCTGCTGCGCAGCGGACTGGCCGGCACGGCCAGGCCCAGGGCGCCGGCGGCCTCGCTGAAGAGGCGGGTCTGGTTGACAGCCGCGGCGACGGCGGCGTAGTCCGGGTCTTCGGTCAGCAGTCCCCAGCGGCGGAACTGGGTCAGGAACCACATGCCGTCGGAGAGGTAGGGGAAATTCACGCTGCCGTCGCGGCAGAACTGCATGCTGTGCGGGTCCTGCCAGCTGTTGCCCAGGCCATCCTCGTAGTTGCCGAGGAAGCGTTGCTCGATCACCTGCACCGGGGCATTCACATAGGCCTTGCCGGCGATCAGCCGGGCGGTGCTGCGGCGGTTTTCCTCGTTGGCGTCGATGAAGCGGCCGGCTTCCAGCAGCGCCATGACCAGCGCGCGGGCGGTATTGGGGTACTGCTCGACGAAGGCGCGAGTGGTACCCAGCACCTTCTCCGGGTGGTCCGGCCAGATCTGCTGGCTGGTGGCCACGGTGAAGCCCACCTTGTCGAAGATGGCCCGGGCGCCCCAGGGCTCGCCGACGCAGAAGCCATCCATGTTGCCGACGCGCATGTTGGCCACCATCTGCGGCGGCGGCACGACGATGGTCTTCACGTCGCTCATCGGGTTGATGCCGTGCGCGCCCAGCCAGTAGTAGAGCCACATGGCATGGGTGCCGGTGGGGAAGGTCTGCGCGAAGGTCAGCGGGTTGGCGGACTGCTTCACGTGGGCGGCGAGCTGTTCGCCAGTGGTCACGCCGGCCTCGCGCAACTGCCTGGAAAGGGTGATGCCCTGGCCGTTCTGGTTGAGGCCCATGAGCACCGCCATGTCGCGCTGCGGGCCGGCCAGTCCGAGCTGGGCGCCGTACATCATGCCGTACAGCACGTGAGCGGCATCCAGCTCGCCGGTGTTCAGCTTGTCGCGCACGCCGGCCCAGGAGGCTTCCTTGCTGGGGGTGATGTTCAGCCCGTACTTGCTGCCGAAGCCCTGGGTGGCGGCCACCACCACCGAGGCGCAGTCGGTGAGCGGAATGAAGCCGATGCGTAGGTCGGTCTTTTCCGGCGCATCCGAGCCGGCTGCCCAGGCCGCGCTGCGCAGGAAGGCTGGCGCGGCCAGGCTCAGGCCGGCCACGGCGATGGACTGCTTGAGGAAGGTGCGACGGGTCGAATCACGTTCATTCATGAAGACTTCCTTTTTAGGGCAATAAAAAACGGCGTACGCGCCGGGTTCCTGCGAGGGGGAAGGCAACCCGGCGGACGCCGTTGTCCGCGATCCGCGGCCCGCCGCCAGTGGCGTGCTGCGAGAGTTCACCATGAACGAAGCAAAGGCCTTGCCAAGTGACTAATGGCGATTAAAGTCTTTTGAAAACAATGACATGTGGCCCGGAGCGGTAGTCAGGAGTGCCCTGTCGTTGTGAGGGGAGAAGGAGCAATGCGCCAGGGCGGCGCACGCTGCGCGGTAGTAGGGCGACATCCGCGCAGTCTGGTCGACGCCTGGGTGTATGCCGCATCGGCGGCCGGGAAAGCGCGGACGCCCTAGCGGAAGGCGCGGCGGATTCGCAGACCGTAGGGTGGTCAACGCAACGCGTTGGCCGCCGAGCATGGCCGCAATGCACACCGCATTGGCGGCCGGGAAAATCGCCGACCGCCCGAGGGGCCGGCGTTGCGCCGGCCCCTGAAGGTCAGGCCTCGGTCTTGCGCGCCTTGGCCGGCGGGGTGACCAGGCCGTCGGCGCGGAACATCGCCTTGATGCCACGGATGGCCTGGCGGATGCGGTCCTGGTTTTCAATCAGCGCGAAGCGCACATGATCGTCACCGTACTCGCCGAAGCCGATGCCCGGCGACACCGACACCTTGGCGTCGGCCAGCAGCTTCTTGGCGAACTCCAGCGAGCCCAGGTGTGCATAGGGCTCGGGGATCTTCGCCCAGATGTACATGGAGGCCTTGGGGTTCTCGACCATCCAGCCGGCCTCGTGCAAACCCTTGACCATCAGGTTGCGGCGCTGGCGGTACTGCTCGGCGATGTCGCGCACGCACTGCTGGTCGCCTTCCAGGGCGGCGATGGCCGCCACCTGCAGCGGGGTGAAGGTGCCGTAGTCGTGGTAGCTCTTGATGCGCGCCAGTGCGGCGACCAGTTCCGGGTTGCCGACCATGAAGCCGATACGCCAGCCGGCCATGTTGTAGCTCTTGGACAGGGTGAAGAATTCCACCGCCACGTCCTTGGCCCCCGGCACCTGCATGATCGACGGCGCCTTCCAGCCGTCGTAGACGATGTCCGCGTAGGCCAGGTCGTGCACCACCAGGATGTCGTACTGCTTGGCCAGGGCCACCACGCGCTCGAAGAAGTCCAGCTCCACGCACTGGGCGGTGGGGTTGGAGGGGAAACCGATGATGATCATCTTCGGCTTGGGGATCGACTCGCGGATCGCCCGTTCCAGCTCGGCGAAGAAGTCCATGCCGGGAATCAGCGGCACCGAACGTACCTGGGCGCCGGCGATCACCGCGCCGTAGATGTGGATCGGGTAGCTGGGATTAGGCACCAGCACGGTGTCGCCCTGGTCCAGGGTGGCCAGCATCAGGTGCGCCAGGCCTTCCTTGGAGCCGATGGTGACGATGGCTTCGCTTTCCGGGTCGATCTCGACGGCATAGCGGTCCTGGTACCAGCGCGAGATGGCGCGGCGCAGGCGCGGAATGCCGCGCGAAGTGGAGTAGCCGTGGGTGTCTTCGCGCTGGGCGACCTGCACCAGTTTCTCGACGATATGCGGCGGGGTGGCGCCGTCCGGATTGCCCATGCTGAAGTCGATGATGTCCTCGCCACGGCGGCGGGCGGCCATCTTCAGTTCGGCGGTGATGTTGAAAACGTAGGGGGGCAGACGATCGATGCGCGCAAAGCGGCGCTTGCCGTGTTCGGCCATGATTTCCTCGATGTGACGTAAGCGCCCGGAACCGTCCGAGCGACGCTGGTCGCCTGTGCGACCGCCAGCGACGATACGCCCAAAGCGAGACGGGCGGCAATAGCCCGCTTCAGCCGCGCATCAGCGCCTGCATGGCGATGATCTGCTCGGCCACCTGGATGAGCTTCTGCTGCCGGTCCATGGCCTGGCGGCGCATCAGGGTATAGGCCTCTTCCTCATCGCAGTGGCGGATCTTCATGAGCAGGCCCTTGGCCTGCTCGATGCGCTTGCGCTCGTTGAGCTGCGCTTCGCGCACCTGCAACTCGCTGCGCAGGGTCTGTTCGCTGTCGAAGCGGGCCATGGCCACGTCGAGAATGGGTTTCAGGCGCTGGGCCTGGATGCCTTCGACGATATATGCGCTGACCCCCGAGCGAATCGCCTGGCGCATCACCTGTGGGTCCTGCTCGTCGGTGAACATCACGATCGGGCGTGGCTGGGCGCGCGACACCATGACCACCTGTTCAAGCACGTCACGACCTGGCGATTCGCTGTCGATGAGGATGACGTCCGGCTTGAGCGCCTCCACGCGGGCGGGCAGGTCGATGGTCGGGCCGGATTCGGCCGTCACCTCGAAGCCGGCCTCGCTCAGGGCCTGTCGGAGACGCCCCACATGGCGAGCGGTATCGTTGATCAGCAGGATGCGCAGCATGGCAGTCTCTCCACGATGTGCTCCGCCGAACCACTCCGCGCCTGCGCACAACAAGGGCGCACGGCAAGGCGGTCATGCCTCATTGTGGATCGGCGGCGCACGGGGCACGGCAGGGCGCGGTTGCGCCGTTATAGGTATGCCGATGCCGGAGCAACTGCCATGCCAGGGCGCCTGGCCCTGGATTAGCGCTCGATGATCTGCCGCACCTGGGACTTGGGAATCTGCCGGGTGCGCCCCTCGCTGTCCTCGTATTCGATCAGGCCGGTCTTCTTGTCGAGCTCGGGCTTGTCCTGACTGGCCAGCATCTGGCCGTCGGTCGTGGCGATGATGTAATCGCTGGCGCAACCCGCCAGCCCCAGCGCGCAGCACGCAGCAATGATCCAGTGCTTCATTGAGGAGCCTCCTACCGTTTCACCCGAACGGGCGTACAGGGCTGTGACCAGCCGGCAGGGCGGATGCTCCCCACGTTCGTCCGAACCCGCTTAGACGTGGAAGCGCGAACTGAGTCGCTCCAGGCGATCAGTGAGCGCCTGCAACTGCTCGCTTTCCTGGTCCAGGCGCCGGGCGTCATCGGCGTTGCGTTCGGCCACTTCGCGGATGCTCTGCAGGTTCTGGGCGATCTGCGTGCTGACCGCGCTCTGTTCCTGCGTGCTGGAGGCGATCAGGGTATTCATGCGGCTGATCGCCTCGATCTCGTCACCCATGGCAACCAGCAGTTCGCCCGCGCGGCGACTGTCCGTCACGCAGTCCAGCGCGGCTTCGCGGCTGCTTCGCATGACCTGGGCAGCGGCCTGGCTGCCGTGCTGCAAGCGTTCGAGGATGTCGTGGATCTCGCGGGTAGAATCGGCCGTGCGTTGCGCCAGGTTGCGCACTTCGTCGGCTACCACGGCGAAGCCACGACCAGCTTCGCCGGCCCGTGCCGCCTCGATGGCCGCGTTGAGCGCCAGCAGGTTGGTCTGCCCGGCGATGCTGCCGATCACCTCCAGTACCTTGCTGACCTGCTCGGACTGCTCGGCCAGCGCCTGCACGGTCTGGTTTGCGTCATTCAACCGTTCAGCCAGCGCGTCGATCGCCTGCTGCGAGACCCTGAGCAGGCGGTCGCCTGCGTCGGATTTCTCGTTGATCCCCTGGGCTGCGCGAGCCGCTTCGCTGGCGTGGTCGGCGACGCTCTCGATGGCGGCGACCATCTCGTCCATGGCTGCGAGCATCTGCGCGGTTTCATCCAGCTGCCGGTTGGCGCCGCTGCGTAATTGATCGGTGGTGGCCGCCAGGTGATCGGCCGACTGCTCCAGCTGGCGGCTGTCGCGCACCACCGCGCCGGTGAGTTCGCCGAGCTCGTCGAGGAATTCGTTGAAGCGCTGGGCAATCGGCCCGCGCTGGGGAATGCGGTAGGTCAGGTTGATCTTGTCGTCGGACACCAGGCGATCGGTGGCGGTCATCAGGCCTTCGCCTTCTGCGGCGGCCTTGTGGCTCTGCTGCGCCAGGTACACCAGGATGGCGGTTTCCAGCACCACGTAGAAGGCGTGCAGGAAGATGGTGCCCCAGCCGCCCTGCTGGATCACCACCAGATCGAAGCCGCGGGTCTGCAGGGCGAAGAACACCAGGTGATGTACAGCCGCCGTCCCCGCCGCCGTGAGAATCGGCAGCCAGTCGCGGTAGAACAGCAGGACCGCCAGAAGCACGAAGATGCCGAAGTGGAACTCCACCACGCCGTGGGCCAGGTTGATCTGCAGGGCGGCCATCACCATGAAGGCTGCGCCCATCAGGCTGCGCAGCAGACGCTGGCCGGGAATCAGCTGGCCGAGCACGGTCAGCGTCACGCAGGTGAGGCCACCGATCACCAGGGCTTGCCCGGCATTGTCGAACCAGAAGCCCAGGATCAGGGCGTAGAGAAACATCGCCCAGAGCACGCCGCGCATGACGCGGTCGGCCTGGCGGTGATGGCGTTGGAGGGAAGTCAGGCTCTGGTTCATGGTCGGCAGCCAAAAAAAAAATTAATGGAAAACCCCGCGCGGCGTTCGGGAACGCGCACGGATGCGGCAAGGACCGTTTAGTTGTTATTGGGCGGCGAGGGAGAAGCAGCGGGTGCCGGCGGGCGCAGGAAACACCCCCGGCAAAAGTGTGGGCATTATGCTAGCACGGCGCCCTACGGCTCAAATGCTTAAAACTGATACCAAGCGAGTGATGCTTGGCTGATTGTTGAACTAACTGAACGGGCCTTCGGCCAGGCGAGTCTCGATGCTGATCTGCACCTGGGTCATCAGCTTGTGCAGTGGGCAGTGGCCGGCCACCCGCTTCAACTCGGCGCGCTGATCGTCGGTCAGGCTGCCACGCAGGGTCAGTTCCGCGGTCATCGCGTAGAAACCCTCCTTCTCGCGACTGCCATCGTGGCTGACTTCCACGCTGATGCCGGTCAGCGGGATGCCGTTCTGACGGGCGTAATGGGTCACGGTCAGCGCCTTGCAGGTCGCCAGGGCGACATCGAAGTAGTCGTGGGGCTCGGGTGCGCTGCCCTGGCCACCCAGGCCGATCGGCAGGTCGGTGGCCAGTTCATGGCGCCCGTCCACCAGGACGCTGTGGCGGTAGCTGGCACTGGTCAGGGTATGCACGACGATGCTCATGGACGTTCTCCAGCGAGTGATCGAGCAAGGTAGAGCGCCTGAGGCGGCACTTGTTCCGCCGGGCCGACCGGCCTTTCATGCGAGAATCCCGCCGCTGACCGACGCGGGGTCAACAGGCCCCAGGGGGAGAAACACCATGCATGAAGACTTCTGGCGGGCGCGCTGGAACCGTAACGAGATCGGCTTTCACCTGTCCGAAGTGAATCCCTGGCTGCTGCGGCACTGGGACGCCGAGCCGGGAGCCCGGGTGCTGGTGCCGCTGTGCGGCAAGAGCCTGGACATGGCCTGGCTGGCCGGGCAGGGCCATCGGGTGCTGGGCGTGGAGCTGATGGAAACGGCCGTGCAGGCCTTCTTTGCGGAGCAGGGCCTGACGCCGGAGATCAGCGACAACGGCCGTTTCCGCTGCTACCGGCACGGCGAGCTGGAGCTCTGGTGCGGCGACTTTTTCGCCCTGCGCGCCGAGGACGTGGCCGAATGCCTGCACTTCTACGACCGGGCGGCGCTGATCGCCCTGCCGCCGGCCCTGCGCGAGCGCTACGTGGCCCACCTGTCGGCGATCCTGCCGGAACGCTGCGAGGGGTTGCTGGTGACGGTGGACTATGACCAGGCGCTGCGCGACGGTCCGCCATTCGCGGTCGACGACAGCGAGGTGCGCGAGCGCTGGGGCGCGGCCGGCTGGTCGGTGACGCTACTGGAGCGGCGCGACGTGCTGGCAGAGAACTGGAAATTCCTGAAGCTGGGCGCCACCCGGCTGGACGAGGCGGCCTACCGGCTGGCGCGCTGAATCAGCTGTTCTGCTGCAGGTTGCGCACGAAGGCATCGGCCTCGTCGATGGCGCGCTGCATGTCGCGCAGCAACTGATCGACATTGCCCTGCAGGGTGCGGTATTCGCCCTGCAGCGCGCTGATGGCGCGGGCGTTGAGGTTGTGCTTGAGGAACAGCACCTGGTCGCGCAGCACGCTCAGTACCGGCTCGATACGGCGTTCGGCGGCGCGCATGCGCTCCAGCAGGGTCTTGTACTGCGCACGGGTGCGCTTGAGTTCGGCGGCGCTGGCGTTGCGCAGGCTGGCATTGCTATACAGCTTGAGCTCGCCTTCCCACTCTTCGAACAGCGCCTCGGCCACATCCTCGACGGCTTCGATGCGCGCGCGTACCTCCTTGGCACTGGATTCGCTGGCCAAGTATTCCTTGTTCAGCGCCTCGTAGCGGGCCTCGAGCTCACCGCCCTTCACCTGCACCACGCTGCGGTAGCGATCCAGTGCGCTCTGAAACTGCTCCTTGGCCTCCTGCTGGCTGTCGCGGGCCTCTTCCACACGGTCGACCAGGATGTCGCGCTTGTGCACGCCGACCTTCTCCATGGCGGCGTAATAGGCGCTCTGGCAGCCTGTCAGGCCGAGCAGGGCGGTAAATAGCAGGGCGGAAAGGGGGCGCAGCATAAAGAGTCCTCGGCGTGAAAATGGCGACACTGTAACCCAACCCCTCTCCCCTGGCCCCTCTCCCGCAAGGAGAGAGGTGTAGTGGTCAACCCATCCCGGACAGTGGGTTAAGTTTTTTCTCGGCCACGGCA
>NZ_JBOY01000029.1:0-6515 GCF_000647775.1 Pseudomonas sp. RL
AGCATGACCGAGGACGAGCTGATGGCGTTGCCGGCGTCGGCGCTGGATAAGCTGCTCGGCAACACGCTCTGAAGACGCCTCGACGTGATACAAAAGCCCGCACAAGGCGGGCTTTTCCTTGACCAGAATATTTGGCAGTGCCAAACTTTAGCCATGACGCCAACCCGCGCGACAGACGGGTAAAAGGGTCGCTCCCTCCACCAGCGCACATCTCTCGGTAGCTCCCACGACACGGGGCGAGGCACTCGATGAATCCATTTCAACGAGCCGCGCCAACCGAGAACTGCGTGGGCGTGGCGGGGAGATTGGCCGCATGGCTAAGACCAACTTTGCTGCTCTGACCACGGAGCAGAAGACCGCGTGGGGTATGGCCTTCTGGCACCACGCTCGCAACAACGCCTTCATTTCGCGCTTCCTGGGCAAAGGCCCGAACTCCATGATTCAGCACATCACTGAGCTGACCAAGGGAGCCAAGGGCGCGCGTGCCGTTCTGACCCTGCTGGCCGACCTGCGCGGCGACGGTGTGGTCGGTGACTACGACCTGGAGAACAACGAAGAAGCGCTGTCCAGCTTCGATACCGTGATCCAGATCGACCAGCTGCGTCACGCCAACCGCCTGGCCGGCAAGATGGCCGACCAGAAGTCCATCGTGAACTTCCGCAACGCCTCCCGCGATGCCCTGGGCTACTGGGCCGCTGACCGTATCGACCAGCTGGCCTTCCTGAGCCTGGCCTCTGTCGGCTACGCCTTCAACACCAACGGCTCCCGCCGCCCGGTCAAGGCCACGGGCCAGAACCTGGCCGACCTGGAGTTCGCCCCGAGCAACCCGGCGCCGACCGCCAACCGCTGCTTCCGCCTGACCGCCAACGGCATCGCCAGCGGCACCGGCTTCGACGCCGCCGACGGCACTCTGGAGCCGCTGAGCTACAAGGCCTTGGTGCGCCTCAAGGCCGCCGCCAAGGACAGCTATATCCGTCCGATCAAGGGTGGCAAGGGTGGCGAGCTGTACCACGTGTTCGTGACCCCGCAGGGCATGGCCGATCTGCGCCTCGACCCGGACTTCCTGGCCAACATCCGCAACGCCGGCGTGCGCGGTGACAGCAACCCGCTGTTCTCCGGTGCCGACAGCGTGCTGGTCGACGGCCTGGTGGTCCACGAGTACCGCCACGTGTTCAACACCGTGGGTGCGGCCGCCGGCGACGGCTTCGGTGCCACCACCGGCGCCGACAAGGGCCAGCGCGTGCTGCTGTGTGGCGCGCAGGCACTGGGCATGGCCGACCTGGGGGTCGCCGAGTGGAACGAAGAAACCTTCGACTACGGCAACCAGCTGGGTATCGGCATCGGCAAGATCGTGGGTTTCCTCAAGCCGCAGTTCAAGGGGAACCTGTCCAGCTACGACACCAAGGAAGACTTCGGTGTGCTGACCCTGGACACCGGCCTGGCTGCTTACGCCTGATCAGGGGTGGGACTGGGTGGCCTCCGGGCCACCCTTTTTTGAGGACAGATAATGACCAAGTACGTTTCTGACACCACACAGGTGGTTTCCGTCCAGGGCGTTTCGGCGCTGTTTTTCGCCGGTGTGCCGCGCCCGCTGCGCGCGTCGCTGATCGGTGCCGCGATGGCGGCCGGTGTGCGCGAAGCCGGTGCCCCTGCCATTGATCTGCCGGCCCCGACCCCCGACGACGTGACCGTCGACGACGTGGTGGCGGCCATCCATGAACTGATGGCCGAGGGTGACGCGAAGCTGTTCGCCACCAACGGCGAACCCAAGCTCAATGCGCTCAAGGCGAAGGTCGGCAAGCCGGTCTCCGATGCCCTGCGCGACGAAGCCTGGGCCATTGTGAAGGCTGAGGGCTGATCCCATGCCAGTGCTGGCCAGCGACATCATCGACCGTGCCCAGACCATCGTCCAGGACAAGACGGGTGTGCGCTGGCCCTACCAGGAGCTGTTGCAGTGGCTCAATGATGGGCAGCGCGAGGTGGCGATCCACAAGCCGTCCGCGACCGCGCAGAACGACGTGATCCCGCTGCAACCGGGCACCCTGCAGAGCATCGGCGATGGCGGCCTGTGCCTGCTGCGCGTGATCCGCAACCTCAAGACGCCGGTGGGCACGCCGCGCGTCGGTGGCCGTGCCTGCCGCATCGTGGCCCGCGAGGTGCTGGATGCCCAGCATCCGAGCTGGCACGACCCGGATGTGTTCGCCTACACCAAGGAGGTGAAGCACTTCTGCTTCGACGAGTCGGACCCGACCCACTTCTACGTGTTTCCCGGCAATACCGGCGAGGGCGCGCTGGAGGCGGTGGTGTCGCGCAGCCCGGCCGATGTGGTGGTGTCCCCGGGCACCGACCCGAACAACCTGGCCGCCTACCGGCAGCCGATCACGATCCCGGACATCTACTCCAACTGCCTGCTGGACTACGTGCTGTTCCGCGCCTACTCCAAGGATGCGGACTACGCCGGCAACAGTGAGCGCAGCACGCATCACTACCAGGTCTTCGCCTCCAGCCTGGGGGTCAAGACCCAGGTCGAGGCGGTGGTGAGCCCGAACGCCAACCAGCGCGGCGTGGCGGTGTAAGCTATGCACTATGTCGATGAGCTGCTGCCCGAAGCGCTGATCGCCGCCCCCGGCTGCCCGGAGACGGTGGTCGAGCGCATGTTGCGCGTGGCGGCCACCGACTTCTACCGGGCCAGCCTGGCCTGGCGGGTGACCACCGAGGTAGTGCCGGTGATTGCCGGACGCCGCGACGTGGAGCTGGAGCTGCCGGCCGACACCACGCCGCTGCGCCTGTACTGGGTGCGCCTGGACGATGCGCCGCTGGACGCGATCAGCGAGCGCAACCTGCCGCCGGCGCGCGAGGGCACGCCGACCGGCTATGCCAAGCTCACCGACCACACCCTGCGCCTGGATCGCGTGCCGCAGGTGAACTACCGGCGCAACGGGCTGGTGGCCCACCTGGCCGTGACGCCGACCGTGCAGTGCGACGACCTGCCGGACGAGCTGTTCTATGCCCACCGCGACGGCATCCTCAGCGGCGGCGTGGCCCGGCTGATGGCCATGCCCAACGTGCTGTGGAGCAACCCGGCGCTGGCCCAGGCGCACTACGCGCTGATGGCCGACCACGTGACCCGCGCGCGGCGCGAGGCCGATGCGCTGTCCGCCCCGGTGGTGCGCAAGGTGCGTTATGGAGGCCTGTGATGACCGTCTTTCAGCGCGTGGAGCAGGTCCAGGACCTGCGTGATCACTACTCCCTGATCGAGCAGGCGTGCGAACGCCTGAATGCTCGCGCCCAGCGCGCGTTCTTCGCCCCGGATGTCTATGCCGACCTGCTGGAAGGGCGCGCCCGTGCGGTGCTGGCCTTCCAGGGCCAGCGCGCGGTGGGCTTCTTCGCTACGCGCCCGGGCACCGACAGTGAGGGACGCCCGACCCTGCTGGTCTGGCTGGCCTATGTGGTGCCGGGCACGCCGGGCGACGTGCTGCTGGCCGGTATGCACCTGGTCGAGCACATCGCCAAGGAGGACGGCCTGGGCTCGGTGGTCTTTGCCACGCAGCGCAAGGGCTGGCTGCGGGCGGCCGCGAAGCTGGGCTACCGACTGACCGAATACCGATTCGAGAAGGTGATCGCATGAGTGGAGGCGGCAGCAAGCCCGAGAAGGTCAAGGTCTCCGAGGGCGAAAAGCTCCAGGCCCAGACCGCCAAGGACCAGTACGCCTACTACCAGGGGCGGTACGTTCCCTTGGAGCGGCGTGGCATCGCCGATGCCATGCAGGACTACAGCCCGCGTCTGGCCGGGCAGGCCACCGCCGGCGCCATGCGTGCCACAACCGGCAGCCTGCGCGACGCCGCCCTGGGTGGCCCGGTGGACAGCGGGGTGCTGGGTGGCGGCCTGACCCAGAGCTTCGTGGACGCCTCGGCCGCCGGTCGGCGCGAGCGCGATGACCGCCGCCTGGACATGCTGGGCGTGGGCCGGGGGGTGTCCTCCGACGCCTCGCAGACCCTGGGCAGCGCGGCGCGTCTACAGACCAACGCCGCCATTGACGATGTGCAGAGCCGGCTGGCCGAGCAGCAGGCCAAGAACTCGACGCGCCTGGCCATCGTGGGTGCGGGCGCAACCCTTGCCGGGGCCTACGGCACCAAGGCGCTGATGAACAGCCGCGCGAACGAGCAGGTCCTGCAGAACAGCCTGAGCCTGGGCAGTGCCGCGTCGGGTTACACCGGCGCCGGCTTCAAGAACTTCGTGGCCGCGCAGCGCGCGGGGGGAGGCCGGTAATGGCAGGGGGCGGTGGTGGCCGCGTCGGCGGCGGCCGGGTGACCGTGAAGGGCGTGGCTACCCAGGCCAGTGCCAGCGACACGCCGCTGGCCGATGAGATGGCGCGCATCTCGCGCGCCGAGTTCGAGCGCTACCTGGCCGACTACCGGCCGCTGGAGGAAGCGACCATCAGCTCCCTCGACGAGTCGAGCGAGGCGGCGGCAATGGGCCGCGCGGTGACCGACCAGGCTCGGGCACGCAGCGCGCTGGAGCGGATGCGCGGTCGCTACGGCACCGAGGTGAACCCGGCGACGATGGCCGCCGAGGCGCGGCAGAACAGCCTGTCCGGTGCCCTGAACACACTGACCGCCGGTAACACGGCGCAGCTGGCCGATCTGGATAACCAGCGGCAGACCCTTTCCGGCCTGCTCAACGTCGGCCAGTCCCTGCGCCAGGAGTCGATGGGCAACTACAGCGCGGCGTCTGGCCTGGAGGGTGCGCGCCACTCGGCCAACCAGGCCAATGCTGCGGCGGCCAAACAGCAGCGGGCCAGCAACCGCAACGCGATGATCCAGGCGGGTGTCTCGCTGGGCGCCGCCGCACTCTTTGCGTTCTGATTCGGGAGACCAGCATGTCGGATTACTTGGGAGCGGTGCTGCGGGGCCTGGAGTCGGGCAGCCGGATCGGCCTGGGCGCCTATGAAATGGAGCAGCGCATCGCGCGCGAGAAGCGCCTGGACGACCGCCAGGCCCAGCGTGACGCCATCGCCGACCAGCAATGGACGCAGACCTACGACCTGAACGTGCAGCAGCAGAACGATGCGCGTACTTTCCGCGAGGGCCAGCTCGGGCTGATGCGCGACGCCCACAACCTGCTCGAACGCAAGTACGGCGACGCACGGGCCGACAAGGCGCGCATTGAGCACATCCAGCGCATGGAGGGCCACGCCCAGCGCCTGTTCACCGGCGACGACGGCCTGCCGGTGACCAACGCCCAGGCCCTGGCGCAGAAGATCAATGCCTCGCAGGGCCGGGACCTGAACCTGCTGCTGGACCTGGCGGTCGAGCGCGGCTTGATCCCAGCCGAGCGCCGCACCCACTACAAGGGCGGCGAGGTGATGGTCGGCCCCAACGGTGGGCTGGTGATTCGCCTGGAGGGCAAGAGCGGCGAGGGCAAGCCGATCACCGACAAGGCCTACCTGTCCGAGCGCGGCACGTCCGACCCGGACGACCCGATCATGGAGATCCCGGTCCATGCGCTGGGCCAGATGGCCCTGGGTGACCAGTATGTGGCTGCGCAGCGTGCCGTTACGCTGGGTGCCGAGCGTTTGCAGGCCCAGCGTGTCAGTCTGTCCGGCCTAGTGGACGATCAGGTCCGCCGGGCGGGGGGAACCCCCGAACACATCGCGGCGCTGGAGGCCGAGCTGGCCCAGGCCGAGGCCGGACTGTCCGCCGCAGACGCAGAAGTGGGCCTGGGGCGCGCGGCGCTCAACGCCAAGTACGGCAACAAGCTCTTTGGCGAGGGTGGCATGGTCGGTTCGGGTTCGCGCGGCTTGACCGAAACCCCGGAGGGATATGCCGCACGCCTGCGGGCCGAGGCACAGGGCGTGGTGGATGCGAAGCGCGCCGGCCTAAGCGCCGCGCAGAGCCAGCGACCGCTGTTCGAGGCGGCTGCCGAGCAGCAACTGGGTGACTTCCAGCAGCGCGAGCGGTCGGCGCGCCTGTCGCTGGGCGACGCCGGCTACCTGGCCGGGGTAGCCGCCGAACCCGCCGCCCGTGCCAAGCGCGCCGAGCAGGCGACCAAGTTCCGGGGCGATCTGGCCAAGTCGGTGGCCAACGCGGTGCATATCAACAAGGACGACCAGGAGGCCATTTCCAAGGCGGACCTGATGGCCGCGATCAACGCCCTGGACCCGGCGATCCTGGACATGGCCGCCGAGCGCGGCGACGCCCAGGGCGCGGTGATGCGCGCGGCCCAGGACATGGTGCGCTTCGGCATGAACGGCGGCCTGGAGGGCTTCATCATGGCGCAGGCCCAGGGTATCCCGGCCCAGGCCTATGCCGAGGCGTATGCGCAGCTGACCGACAAGGACCCGCAGCTGCGTGCGCAGAAGGCGCTGATGCTCGCCCAGCGCGGCGCTGCCCGGTAGTTCAAGCCATTCAGGTCAAAATAGCCAGTTGACAGTATACTGAAACCGATATAATCTTCCGCTCGCAACACAGCAACACAGCAACACAGCAACACAGCAACACAGCAACACAGCAACA
>NZ_JBOY01000030.1:0-12781 GCF_000647775.1 Pseudomonas sp. RL
AAACCCTTGCCGACCTGCGCGGCGCGCGGGAGGTCATGGCGCGCCTGCTGGCCCTGCCGAGCTATCGCGCCCGGCTGGCCGGCCCGCAGGAGGTGATGATCGGCTACTCGGATTCGGCCAAGGACGCCGGCACCCTGGCCGCCGCCTGGGCGCAGTACCGGGCCCAGGAAGAGCTGGTGACGCTGTGCCGGGAGCAGGGCGTCGAGCTGCTGCTGTTCCACGGGCGCGGCGGCACGGTGGGGCGCGGCGGCGGACCGGCCCACGCCGCCATTCTGTCCCAGCCCCCGGGCTCAGTGGCCGGGCGGTTCCGCACCACCGAACAGGGCGAGATGATCCGCTTCAAGTTCGGGTTGCCGCAGATCGCCGTGCAGAACCTCAAGCTGTACCTGGCCGCCGTGCTGGAAGCGACCGTGGCGCCACCGCCCGAGCCGGAGCCGGAATGGCGCGAGGAGATGGAGCGCCTGTCCGCCGATGCGCTGGCCGCTTACCGGGGTGTGGTGCGCGAACATCCCGGCTTCCTGGAGTATTTTCGCCAGGCCACGCCCGAACAGGAGCTGGCGCGCCTGCCGCTGGGCAGCCGGCCCGCACGGCGGCGCGAGGGCGGCATCGAGAGTCTGCGGGCCATTCCCTGGATCTTCGCCTGGACCCAGACCCGGCTGATGCTGCCGGCCTGGCTGGGTTGGGAGACGGCGCTGCGCAACGCGTTGCAGCGCGGGGAAGGTGCCCTGTTGCAGGACATGCGCGCGCACTGGCCGTTCTTCCGTGCCCGGCTGGACATGCTGGAGATGGTGCTGGCCAAGGCCGATGACGAGATCGCGCGCCTTTACGACGAGCGTCTGGTGCGCGATGAGCTGCGACCCCTGGGTCAGGAATTGCGCGACCTATTGTCGCAGGCTGAGCAGGTAGTGCTCGATCTGACTGGTCAGTCACGGGTGTTCGAGCACAACCCGCAGACCCTCGAGTTCATCAGTGTGCGCAACACCTATCTGGATCCGCTGCATCTGCTGCAGGCCGAGCTTCTGGCCCGTTCCCGCCAGTCCGGCACGGAGGTTCACCCGCCGGTCGAGCAGGCGCTGCTGGTCAGTGTGGCGGGTATCGCCGCCGGACTGCGCAACACGGGATAGGGAAGAGGCCACGCCGGGTAGGCGCTTGTACGCGAGATAGGCGCTGTGTATCTTGAACGGCCTTTTTCGGTCGCGCCACTGCCCAGCCCCTTATAACGGGTTGGCCCTCTGACGGGCTATTAGACTTCCTGATTACCTAAAGGAGCATAACAACGATGCGTGTGATTCTGCTGGGTGCGCCCGGTGCTGGCAAAGGCACCCAGGCCCGCTTCATCACCGAAAAGTTCGGTATCCCGCAAATCTCCACCGGCGACATGCTGCGTGCCGCCGTCAAGGCCGGTACCCCGCTGGGCCTGAAGGTCAAGGACGTGATGGCCAGCGGCGGCCTGGTTTCCGATGACATCATCATCGACCTGATCAAGGAGCGCATCACCCAGCCGGATTGCGCCAATGGCTTCCTGTTCGACGGTTTCCCGCGCACCATTCCGCAGGCCGAGGCCCTCAAGGCTGCCGGCGTAACCATCGACCACGTGCTGGAAATCGCCGTGGAAGACGAGGAGATCGTCAAGCGCATGGCGGGCCGCCGTTTCCACCAGGCCTCCGGCCGCACCTATCACGTCGAGTACAACCCGCCGAAGGTGGCTGGCAAGGACGACGTGACTGGTGAAGAACTGATCCAGCGAGAGGACGACAAGGAAGAGACCGTGCGTCATCGCCTGTCTGTCTACCATTCGCAGACCAAGCCGCTGGTGGACTTCTACCAGAAGCTGTCCGCTGCCGAAGGCACGCCCAAGTACAGCCTGGTTCCCGGTGTCGGCTCGGTGGATGAGATCACCGCCAAGGTGTTCGCCGCCCTGAGCTGATCGGCTCTCCGGCATTTCGACAACGGCCCGCTTGCGGGCCGTTGTCGTTTCCGGCGTTCGGCGATTCCGGCACACGATCGCCAGCGGACGGGCTTATAATGCCGGCCCTTTATTTCCCACCGGACGATGTGATGACCACCCTGCTGGCCCTGGATACCGCCACCGAAGCCTGCTCCGTTGCCCTGCTGCACGAGGGCCGCCTGCTCAGTCGCTACGACGTGATCCCGCGCCTGCATGCCCAGCGTCTGCTGCCGATGGTGCAGGAGCTGCTCGGCGAGGCTGGCATCGCGCTGTCCGCGGTGGACGCCATCGCTTTCGGGCGGGGCCCGGGCGCGTTCACTGGGGTGCGCATCGCCATCGGCGTGGTGCAGGGCCTGGCCTTCGCGCTGCAGCGTCCGGTGCTGCCGGTCTCCAACCTGGCGGTGCTGGCCCAGCGCGCCCATCGCGAACGTGGCGTCGAACAGGTGGCAGCGGCCATCGACGCGCGCATGGACGAGGTGTACTGGGGTTGCTACTGCCTGGAGGCGGGCGAGATGCGCCTGGCCGGTGTCGAGGCCGTGCTACCGCCCGAACAGGTGGCCCTGCCGCGTGGCGCCGCCGGCGAGTGGTTCGGCGCCGGCACCGGCTGGGCCTTTGCCGATCGCCTGGCCGTGCGGCCGTCGTTGGGTATGGATGCCAGCCTGCTGCCGCATGCCGAGGATCTACTACGCCTGGCCGAGTTCGCCTGGGCGCGCGGCGAGGCCGTGGCGGCCGACGCGGCGCAGCCCGTCTACCTGCGTGACCAGGTCGCCACGCCAAAAGCCTAGGAATGCACGAATCGGTGAACCTGCGCCGGCGACGCCGGTCTCAGCCGTCAGGATGCGCGGCAGGTCACGGGCTGCGCGTTGCATCGAGGTGGGGCGCTGCATAGAGTGGCGACACCTGTGAGGTTCAGCCATGCGCATCGACGGATTTCGACCCCTCTCCCAACACTCGCGTGCTCGGCGCCCCGGCCGTACGCATGCGGCCGACGCAGACGACATGGATCGCCTGCCCGCGCTGATCGAGGCGACGGCGCTGGTGCCCAGCGAAGCCGAGTTCGAGCGCATGGCCCGCACGCCGAACGCCCTGCGTACCCTGTCGCCGCTCGCTGCGCCCGGCGCCCAGGTGCTGGAGGCGCTGTCCAGCTACAGCCGCATCGCCGCTCTGCTCGACGAGCCGCCCGCACGGCACTACATCGATCTTTACGCCTGACCCGCCGCGTCGCCTACAATCGGCCCCGAATCCGTCCGGGGACTCCCCATGCTGCCCTACTACCTAGGCTGCCCGTCGTGGAACGAGGCGGGCTGGCGCGGCTCGCTGTATGCGCCGTCGACGCGGCCGGCCGAGTTTCTTGGCGACTACTGCCGTGTGTTCAACGCCGTCGAAGGCAACACCACCTTCTATGCCTGGCCATCCGCCGACACCGTGCGCCGCTGGAGCGAGCGCATGCCGGCGGGCTTCCGCTTCTGTGCCAAGCTGCCGCGCGACATCAGCCACGAGGGCGACCTGCGGGAGCGCCTGGGCGCCACCCGCGAGTTCCTGAACCTGTTGGAGCCGCTCGGCGAGCGGCTCAGTCCGTTGTGGCTGCAACTGTCCGCCGCCTTCGGCCCGCAGCGTTTGCCGGAGCTGGGCGACTGGCTGGACGCCCTGCAGGGGCGTCCGCTGGCGGTGGAGGTGCGGCATCGCGCCTTCTTTGCCAAGGGGGAGGAGGAGCGCCAGCTCAATAGGCTGCTGCACGAACGCGGCGTGGAGCGCATCTGCCTGGATTCCCGGGCGCTGTTCGCCTGCGCCTCGTCCGATCCCGCCGTACTGCATGCCCAGGCCAAGAAACCGCGCGTGCCGGTACGTCCGGCGGCGTTCACCACCCATCCGCAGGTCCGCTTCATTGGCGGTCCGGACCTGGATGCCAACCAGTCCTATCTGGAGCCCTGGCTCGACAAGGTAGCGGGCTGGATCGAGGAGGGCCGCCAGCCCTATGTCTTCCTGCATACCCCGGACAACCTGCTGGCCCCGCAGCAGGCGCGGCGTTTCCATGCCGGGTTGTGCCAGCGGCTGCCCGGCCTGCCGGAATTGCCGACGATTGCCCACGAACCGGCGGAGGAGCAGCTGGGTCTGTTCTAGTGCTCACTAGACCGGGGGGAAGCCATGGCGATGACGCAAGCGCAACGGGCAGAGCTGTTTCGCGACCTGCACTTCGGCACGCACCTGCTGGTGCTACCCAATCCCTGGGATGCCGGTTCGGCGCGCCTGCTGGCGGGTCTGGGCTTCGAGGCGCTGGCTACCACCAGTGCCGGGTTGGCGTTTTCCCTGGGGCATCGGGACGGTGTGGGCGAGGTCAGCCGCGAGCAGGCCCTGGCGAATGCTGCTGCCATCGTCCAGGCCAGCGGCCTGCCGGTAACCGCCGACCTGGAAAGCGGCTACGGCCCGACCCCCGAGGATTGCCGGCGCTCCATCGAGGAGGCCGCGCGGGTCGGGTTGGTGGGCGCGTCCATCGAGGATGCCAGCGGTGATCCGCTGGCACCGATCCTGCCGCTGGAACAGTCGGTCGAGCGCGTGCGCGCCGCCGCCGAGGCGGCCCGCGGCCTGGGCTTTCCCTTCATGCTCTGCGCCCGTACGGAAAACTTCATGCATGGTCGCGCCGACCTGGACGACACCCTGCGGCGCCTGAAAGCCTACGCCGAGGCCGGCGCTGACGTGCTGTACGCACCGGGCGTGACCCAGCGCGACCAGATCCTGGCTCTGGTGCGTGCCGTGGCGCCCAAGCCGGTCAACGTGCTGGTGGGTATTCCCGGCATCCAGATGTCGCTGGAAGGCCTGTTCGAGCTGGGCGTGCGGCGGGTCAGCCTCGGTTCCAGCCTGGCGCGGGTAGCCTATGGCGCCTTCTACCAGGCGGCCAGTGAACTGGCCCGCCGTGGCAGTGTGCAGGCGGTGCGCCAGGCCATGTCCTTCGAGCGTCTGAACGACCTGTTCCGGAGCTGAGGGTGCGCTGGCTGCTGCTGGCGGTGTTGGTCGCGGTGCTGGGGCTGGCGCTGGGCGTGCAGCGAGGCTGGCTGGAGCTGCCGCCGCGCTGGGATCCCCGCACCCCGCTGGAGGTGCGCGCGCCGCCCGACTGGCTGAGCGGCTGGCGGCTCTGGCGGTTGCGCCGTGATCCGGCGCTGTGCGCGCAGGTGCTGGCCAGCTCGCAGCTGGACTACGTCAGTCAGCCGGACAGCCGGCTGGACAGCGACTGCCCGCTGCGCAACGTCGTGCGGGTGCGCGCCGGCCATGCCGCTTTCAGCGCCAGCTTCCTGGCCACCTGTCCGTTGGCGGTGTCCTATGCGCTGTTCGAACACCACGACCTGCAGCCGCTGGCCCGGGAGATCCTTGGCCAGTCGGTGGTGCGCGTCGAGCACTTTGGCAGCTTCGCCTGCCGCAGGATCGGCGGGAGCCAGCGGTGGAGCCGGCACGCCAGCGCCAATGCGCTTGACGTCGGGGCCTTCCGCCTGGCGGATGGCCGCAGCGTCAGTGTGGCGGGGCACTGGCGGAGCGAGGGGGCCGAGGCGCGCTTCCTGCGCGCGGTGCGGGATGCGGCCTGCCAGCATTTCCAGGCGGTGCTGGGACCGGAGTACGACACCGCGCACCAGGATCATTTCCATCTGGAGGTTGGCGGGTTCGGCGTGTGCCGCTGAGCCCCCGAGCTCTGGCACAATGCCCGGCCTTTTTCCTGCTTCGCCAATGCCATGTCCGAATCCCTGTTGTGTGTCCAGGCTCTTGAACCCCGCTTCGACGAGGCGGCCCGCCAGTGGGCGGCGCGGCTGAACCTGCCGATGAACCAGGAGGCCTTGTTCGCCCTGCAGTTGGGCGAGGCGGGACTGCAGCTGGCCGAACTCGGCCCCGGCGCGCCGGGGCCGGTGCGCGTGGATTTCGTCGAAGGCGCGGCGGCGCACCGGCGGCTGTACGGCGGCGGTAGCGGGCAGATGATCGCCAAGGCGGTCGGCGTGCAGGCCGGCATCCGCCCGCGCATCCTGGACGCCACCGCCGGACTGGGGCGCGACGCCTTCGTGCTGGCCACGCTGGGCTGCGAGGTGCAACTGATCGAGCGTCAGCCGGTGATCGCCGCGCTGCTGGAGGACGGCCTGGCGCGCGCCGCGCGGGCGCCGGATGTTGCCGGCATCACCGCGCGCATGCGCCTGCTGACCGGCAACGCCATCGAGGTGATGCGCCAGTGGGCGGGCGAGCGGCCCCAGGTCATCTACCTGGATCCGATGTTTCCCCACCGCGACAAGAGCGCGCTGGTGAAGAAGGAGATGCGCCTGTTCCGCCCGCTGGTCGGCGACGATCTGGACGCGCCGGCGCTGCTGGAAGCCGCCCTGGCGCTGGCCAGCCATCGCGTGGTGGTCAAGCGCCCGCGCAAGGCGCCGATCATCGACGGGCCGAAGCCGGGCTACAGCCTGGAAGGCAAGTCCAGCCGCTACGACATCTATGCGCTGAAGAAGCTGGGGTAGGGGTCGGCGGACCTTGGGTAGTGCGGTCTACGTTGTATTTGGCCGCCGGGCGCGCGCACGGTGGACAAGGAAAAACGTTGTCCACCCTACGATTCTGGCCACCGAGGTTGGGGAGCCAGCCGCCCAACAGAATGGTCGGGGCTTAGCGTGCCGTGTACCCGCCGTCCACCACGAACTCGGCGCCGGTGATGAAAGAGGCTTCGTCCGAGGCCAGGAACACCATCACCCCGGTCAGTTCCTCCGGCGCGGCGATGCGGCCCATGGGCGTGGCCTCGGCGAGCATCTGCCGGTCGGTCTCGCCGAGGATCGGGGTGTCGACGAAGCCCGGATGCACCGAATTGACCCGCACGCCTTCCTTGGCCCAGGCCAGCGCGGTGCTCTTGGTGAGCAGACGCACCGCACCCTTGGCGGCGTGGTAGGCCGGCGAGGAGCCGAAGCCGCCGACAATGCCGAACATGGAGCTGACGTTGATCACGGCGCCGTTGCCGCTGGCCTTGAGCGCCGCGGAGGCGGCCTTGTGGCCAAGGAACACCGAGGTCTGGGTAATGGCGATGACGCGTTCGTAGGTGGCCAGGTCGGTGTCCTCGATCAGCCCTGAATCGCCGATGCCGGCGTTGTTGACCAGCACATCCAGCCGGCCGAATTCGGCCACCGTTTCGGCCACCACCCGTTGCCAGTCGTCTTCGCTGGAGACGTCCAGGTGCTTGTAGACCGCCACGCCACCCTTGGCGGTGATCGCATCGGCGGCCTGCCGGCCCAGCTCTTCCTGTACATCGGCAATCACCACCCGCGCGCCCTCGACGGCGAAACGCTCAGCCGTGGCGCGGCCGATGCCGCTCGCTGCGCCGGTGATCAGGGCGACCTTGTTGTCCAGACGTGCCATGGGAAGACTCCAGTGCTGATAGTTGGAGCAGGCTAGCCGCTCCCCGGTGACGCGACATCGATCCAGCTCAATGGAACGCGTGATAAAACCGCCTGCCGGCTAGAGCCGATGGGCACGCACGAACAGTCCGACCACTTCCTGCACATGCCGCTCGGCCTCCTCGGCAGACTGCGCCTGGGCCAGGCCGATCAGCAAGCGGAAGTTGTGCCCGCCCTTGAGCAGGGCGCAGAAGTGCTCGGCGGCGGCGCGCGGCTGGGCAATGCGCAGTTGGCCGCGGTGGTCGGCTTGGCGCAGGAACCGCTCCAGCTCGCCTAGGATGCGTCCAGGCCCGGCGTCATAGAACAGCTGCACCAGGGTCGGATTGGCATGTGCCAGGCCGAACATCAGGCGGTGCATGGCCAGGGATTCCGGGCTGTTGATCAGCGCCAGGAACGCACGTGCGATGTTCAGCAGCTGATCGTCGATGGGGCCTTGTGCGTCCCGGTGGTTGAACAGCTGCGGCAGCTGCTCTTCGCACTTGGCCTTCACCGCTTCGAGGAACAGGGTGTCCTTGTCACTGAAGTGGCTGTACACGGTGAGCTTGGAGACTCCGGCTTCGCGGGCGATGGCCTCCATGCTGCTGCCTTCGTAACCGTGACTGAGGAACTGCGCCTTGGCGGCCTCGAGAATAGCCTGGCGCTTGGCGGGGTCTTTGGGGCGCCCTGGCCCGGGGGTCGTTGAGGTCATGCGGAAGTTACTGGACTGGGAAGTTCAGTATTTCTACTATGCGCGGCACAACAAATCCAACGCCATGCGTGAAAGGATCCACCATGCTCCGTCATGTCCTGTCCCTCGCCCTGCCTTTTTCCCTGATAGCGCTGCTCGGTGCCTGCGGCAACGGCCAGGAGGTCGAAACACCGCCGCGTCCGGCCATGGTGGTACAGCCGCAGCCGGCCGCCGCGCTGCTGGAAACCTTTCCCGGCGAGGTGCGCGCGCGCTTCGAGCCCGAGCTGGCCTTCCGCATCGGCGGCAAGGTGGCCAAGCGTCTGGTGGAAGTCGGCGAGCGCGTGAAGAAGGACCAGCCGTTGGCCGAGCTCGATCCCCAGGACGTGCGCCTGCAACTGGAAGCGGTGCGCGCGCAGATGGCCGCCGCCGAGGCCAACCTGAACCTGGCGCGCGCCGAGCGCGACCGCTACCAGACCCTGCTGGAGCGCCAGCTGGTCAGCCGTTCGCACTTCGACAGCGCGGACAACACCTATCGTTCCGCCGAAGCCCAGTTCCAGCAGGTCCGCGCCCAGTACGACGTGGCGCGCAACCAGGCCACCTATGCCGTGCTGCGTGCCCCGCAGGATGGCGTGATCGCCAGCCGCCGCATCGAAGTGGGACAGGTGGTGGCCGCCGGGCAGACGGTGTTCACCCTGGCCGCCGATGGCGAACGCGAGGTGGCCATCAGCTTGCCGGAACAGGCGCTGGAGCGTTTCCGCATCGGCCAGGAGGTCGCGGTGGAGCTCTGGTCGCAACCGGGTCGCCGCTTCACCGGCCAGATTCGCGAACTGGCCCCGGCCGCCGATCCCCAGTCGCGCACCTTCGCCGCGCGGGTGGCTTTCCAGGAGAACGGCGTGCCGGCCGAGCTCGGGCAGAGCGCCCGCGTGCTGATCAGCCATGCCGATAGCGTGCCCCTGGCGGTGCCGCTCTCGGCGCTGTCCGCCGAAGGTGGCGAGCCCTTCGTGTGGGTGGTCGACCCGGCCACACAGACCTTGCAGCGCCGACTGGTCCGCGTCGGGCCCTACGGCGAATCCCAGGTGCCGGTGCTCGAAGGGCTCAGTGCCGACGAATGGGTGGTGGCTGCCGGCGTGCAGGTGCTGCGTGAAGGCCAGAAGGTGCGCCCGGTCAATCGCGACAACCGACCGGTCCAGCTGACGCGCGCGGAGTAGGTCGCCATGAATTTCAACCTCTCCGCCTGGGCATTGCAGAACCGCTCGATCGTCCTGTACCTGATGATCCTGCTCGGCATCGTTGGTGCCGTGTCCTACACCAAGCTCGGTCAGAGCGAGGACCCGCCGTTCACCTTCAAGGCCATGGTCATCCAGACCCAGTGGCCGGGCGCCAGCGCCGAGGAAGTCTCGCGTCAGGTCACCGAACGCATCGAGAAGAAGCTGATGGAGACCGGCGCCTACGAGCGCATCGTCTCCTTCTCGCGGCCGGGCGAGTCGCAGGTGACGTTCATCGCCCGCGACTCCCTGCGCTCCAGCGAAATCCCCGATCTCTGGTACCAGGTGCGCAAGAAGATCGGCGACATCCGCCACACCCTGCCCCAGGGCGTCATCGGGCCGTTCTTCAACGACGAGTTCGGCACCACCTTCGGCAACATCTACGCGCTGACCGGCGACGGCTTCGACTATGCGGTGCTCAAGGACTATGCCGACCGCATCCAGCTGCAGCTGCAGCGGATCAAGGACGTCGGCAAGGTCGAGCTGATCGGCCTGCAGGACGAGAAGATCTGGATCGAGCTGTCCAACACCAAGCTGGCCACCCTCGGCCTGCCGCTGACGGCCGTGCAGCAGGCGCTGGAGGCGCAGAACGCGGTGGCCGCCGCCGGGTTCTTCGAGACCGCCAGCGACCGCATCCAGCTGCGGGTCAGTGGTCGCTTCGAACGCGTCGATCAGATCCGCGACTTCCCGATCCGTGTCGGCGACCGCACCTTCCATCTCGGCGACGTGGCCGAGGTGCATCGCGGTTTCAGCGATCCGCCGGCGCCGCGCATGCGTTTCATGGGCGAGGACGCCATCGGCCTGGCTGTGTCCATGCGCGATGGCGGCAACATCCTGCTGCTCGGCGAGGCGCTGGAAGGCGAGTTCGCGCGGCTGCAGGCCAACCTTCCGGCCGGCATGCAGCTGAGGAAGGTGTCCGACCAGCCGGCCGCCGTGCGCACCGGGGTCGGCGAGTTCGTCCGGGTGCTGGCCGAGGCGGTGATCATCGTGCTGCTGGTGAGTTTCTTCTCGCTGGGCCTGCGCACCGGCCTGGTGGTGGCGCTGTCCATCCCGCTGGTGCTGGCGATGACCTTCGCCTGCATGTACTACCTGGGCATCGGCCTGCACAAGATCTCCCTGGGCGCCCTGGTGCTGGCGCTGGGCCTGCTGGTGGACGACGCGATCATCGCGGTGGAGATGATGGCCATCAAGATGGAGCAGGGCTACGACCGGCTCAAGGCGGCCAGCTACGCCTGGACCAGCACGGCCTTCCCGATGCTCACCGGCACGCTGATCACCGCCGCCGGTTTCCTGCCGATCGCCACCGCGCAGTCGAGTACCGGCGAGTACACGCGCTCGATCTTCGAGGTGGTGGCCATCGCCCTGCTGGTGTCCTGGATCGCCGCCGTGATGTTCGTGCCCTGGCTGGGCCATCGCCTGCTGCCGGACCTGGCCAGGCTGCATGCCGCCAAGCATGGCAACCAGGCCCATGACCCCTATGCCACGCCGTTCTATTCGCGGGTGCGCCGGGTGGTCGGCTGGTGCGTGCGTCGCCGCAAGACGGTCATGCTGCTCACCCTGCTGGCCTTCGTTGCCTCGGTGATGCTGTTCCGTCTGGTGCCCCAGCAGTTCTTCCCGCCGTCGGCGCGCCTGGAACTGATGGTTGACATCAAGCTGGCCGAGGGCGCCTCGTTGCGCGCCACCGAGGACGAGGTGGCGCGGCTGGAGACACTGCTCGCAGAGCAGCCGGGCATCGACAACTACACCGCCTACGTAGGCAGCGGTTCGCCGCGCTTCTACCTGCCGCTGGATCAACAGCTACCGGCCACCAGCTTCGCCCAGTTCGTGGTGCTGACCGACAGCATTGAGTCACGCGAGTCGGTGCGTGCCTGGCTGATCCAGACCCTGGCCCAGCAGTTCCCGAGCCTGCGCAGCCGCGTGTCGCGCCTGGAGAACGGCCCGCCGGTGGGCTACCCGATCCAGTACCGCGTCAGCGGCGAGCACATCGACGAGGTGCGCCGCCTGGCCCGCGAAGTCGCCGCCCGGGTGCGCGCCAACCCCCACGTGGCCAACGTGCACCTGGATTGGGAGGAGCCGAGCAAGGTCATCCACCTTGACCTTGACCAGGAGCGCGCCCGCGCGCTGGGCGTGAACACCGCCGAGCTGTCGCGCTTCCTGCAGGCCTCGCTGTCGGGCACGCGGGTCAGCCAGTACCGCGAGGGCAACGAGCTGATCGAGATCCTGGTTCGCGGTGGCGAGGAAGACCGCCGCAGCCTGAGCCTGCTGCCCAGCCTGGCGGTGCCCACCGACAGCGGCCAGAGCGTGCCACTGTCCCAGGTGGCGACCCTGGAGTACGGCTTCGAGGAAGGGGTGATCTGGCACCGCAATCGCCTGCCCACGGTGACCGTGCGCGCCGACATCTACGGCGAGGAGCAGCCGGCCACGCTGATCGGCCAGATCCGTCCGGCGCTGGACGAGGTGCGCGCCAGCCTGCCCGACGGCTACCTGCTGGAAGTCGGCGGCACCGTGGAGGATTCCGCGCGCGGCCAGAAATCGGTGAACGCCGGCCTGCCGCTGTTCGTGGTGGTGGTGCTGAGCCTGCTGATGCTGCAGCTGCGCAGCTTCTCGCGCTCGCTGATGGTATTCCTCACCGCGCCGCTGGGATTGATCGGCGTCACCCTGTTCCTGCTGGTGTTCCAGCAACCGTTTGGCTTCGTCGCCATGCTTGGGACCATCGCCCTGTCCGGGATGATCATGCGCAACTCGGTGATCCTCATCGACCAGATCGAGCAGGACATCGCCGCAGGGCATGAGCGCTGGAATGCGATCATCGAGGCCACCGTGCGCCGCTTCCGGCCCATCGTGCTGACCGCCCTGGCGGCGGTGCTGGCGATGATCCCGCTCTCGCGCAGCGTGTTCTTCGGGCCGATGGCCGTGGCCATCATGGGCGGGCTGATCGTCGCCACCGTGCTGACCCTGCTGTTCCTGCCGGCGCTGTATGCGGCCTGGTTCCGGGTGCGCAAGGATGAGGGCGCGAGGGCGGGCTGAGGCTTTTCTGTGGGAGCGGGCGGGTCCGCGAGCTGGGCGGGGGTTTTCCGAAAAGCTCGCGAATGCATTCGCTTCCACAGCGGTACCATGGCTGTCCGACGAAAGGAGTCTCCCATGCCCGCGCCCCGTATCCTGCTGCTCACCCTGCTGGCCATGCTCGGCTTCGCCGGCAACTCCCTGCTCTGCCGGGTGGCGCTGAAGAGCGGCGCGCTGGATGCCGCCACCTTCACCAGTGTGCGCTTGCTCTCCGGCGCGATGGTGCTCTGGCTGCTGGTCAGCGTTGGGCGGCGGCGCCCCGAGGGCAGCTGGCCTTCGGCCCTGGCGTTGTTCGTCTATGCCGCCGCCTTCTCCTTCGCCTATGTGCAACTGGATACCGCCAGCGGCGCGCTGCTGCTGTTCGGCGCCGTGCAGCTCGGCATGCTGGCGGCTGCCTGGCGGCGCGGCGAGCGTCTCGGCCGCTGGCAGGCGG
>NZ_JBOY01000031.1:0-15420 GCF_000647775.1 Pseudomonas sp. RL
CAGCAGCAGACGCTGCGGGCGAGCCGGCGCCGGCAGCGCCGCGGGTGGCGCACTGGCCAGGGTTTCGGGTAGCTGAACGGCGCGCAGGAACTGCCGCTCATAGGCCGCCACCTGCGCCAGCGTCGTCGGCAGCGGCAGCACCTCCACCGACAGGCCGAGCGCCTGCAGCCGCTGGCGCAACAGGGTATTGGTGAACTGCCCGACCACTACCCGGTCCGGTTGCAGCGCGTAGATCTGTTCGAGGCTGCCGTCGTGGGTCGGCCACTGCGGGCCGATCCAGGCGATGGGGTAGCGCTGCTGCATGGGCGACAGGGCCGCCACGCGGGTCGGCGGTAGGTAATGGACGACCATCCAGTCCAGGCACAGGTCGAGGGAGAGGACACGCTGCGGCGCGTCGCCCGCCTGTGCCGGCAGGGCAAGCGACAGGAGCAGGGGCAGGAACAGGGCTCGCAGCAAGAAATACCGCCTCGTCGAATCAGGGGGGACGCACCGCATCGGCGGCGCCCGCGGAATATGGCGGGTTGCCGGCGTGCCGGCAACCGCTAGGGGGTTACAGGGAGGGGGTCCAGGTGAAGGCCAGTTGCGTGGAGCGGCCGTCCTCCTGGTATCCGATGGCGTTGTAGTAAGACTTGTCGAAGAGATTGTCCGCCTTGAGCGCGACCTCAAGCTCGGGGGTGGCGCGCCAGGAGGCCCGCAGGCCCAGGGTTCCGTGCCCCGGAACCCCCCGGGTATTGGCTGCATCGTCGTAGGCCCGGCCCACGGCCTTCCAGGTTGCGCCGGCGGTGAAAACGCCAAATCGCCGGTCGACATCCCAGCTCATTGTCCTGCGGGCACGGTACTGCAGGTCGTTGCCGCTGGTGCGGTCCTCCGGCTTCAGCAGACTGGCGCTGATCTGATTGTGCCAGCCCAGAACCTCGGCCTTCAACGAAAGCTCCAGGCCGGTCAACCGGGCCTCCTGAACGTTTCGGGGCATAAAGACCGTGTTGTCCCAAACGATGGCATCCCTCAGGTCGGTCCGATACAGGGCGGCTTCGAACTCTATGGCGTTGCCAACCTCGGCGAGCCAGCGCAGCTCGTACGTTTTCGAGGTTTCGGCCTCGAGGTTGGGGTTGCTGGCGAATGGATAGTAGAGGTCCGTAAAGGTCGGCGCGCGAAACCCTTCGCCATAGGACAAGCTCAAGGTGTGGCTGTCGTGGACCGGCAGCTTGAGCGCGGCGTTCCAGGTGTTCTCGCTGGAGAACATTTCGTTGTCGTCATGGCGGACGCCGAGCTCGCCACCAAACCGTTCACCGGAAAAGGCGTACTGGATGAAGGCCGCAGCGTTGTAGCGCGAGTCTTCCGCGTACTCGCTGGATGTTTTGACGTGGTCGCGATACCAGTCCGCGCCGAGAGTCAGCCGGTGCCTCGGGGCGACCTCTACCTGATTGATCCAGGCCAGGCTTTCCCGCTCAATGTTGCTGTGGCTGTTATTCGCTGGCGCGAGTTTATCCAGATGCCCTACGTCACTCTCCGAGTACCCAACTTCCAGGCGGGTGTTCCAGTTGGAGGAAACCCGGCTGTCGAGATATGCGGAGGCAAAGCGATGGTTGAATTCTTCGTAGGGATGCACGCCCCAGCCGAAGGCGTCGTACTCGGAGTCCCCCTCGGCCTGATTGAAGTTGAAGCCCGCCTCGGTGTGTTCGTTGAAACGGTGATTCAAGTTCAAGGCGACAGCCGTGTTTTCGAAGCCATCGGCATCGGCATCCGTGCCCGTCGAAGTATCGGCGCGGCTGAAGCCGTTGCTCTTTTCATGGCTGAGGCTGAGGCTGAAGCGAGTGGCTGCGTTGCCTCCGGAAAGCCCGGCGGATTGCTCCCAGGTGTCATGGGAGCCATAAGCCACGCGAACTCGCGGCTTAAGCCCCTGGCCTTCAGCGCGGCGGGTGAAAATCTGGATGACGCCGCCAATGGCATCGGAGCCGTAGATGGCCGAGCGAGGGCCGCGCAAGACTTCAATTCGCTCGATCTGATCAACACTCAACAGGCTGAGCGGGGCGCTACCGCCGTCGGGGCTGTTCACCCGTTGCCCATCGATCAACACCAGCGTCTGCGCCGTCTTGGTGCCGCGAATGAAAATGCCGGTGGTCGAGCCCCGGCCGCCATCCTGCTTGATCTGCACGCCCGGGGTACGACGCAGCAGATCGGCCACGGTGCTGGGCTGCAGGCGGTCAATGTCGTCGCGGGTAAACACGGTTACGGCGCTGTAGGTGTCGCCTTTGCTTTCGGCCGTACGCGAGGCCGTCACTACCACCTCCGGCAGTTTCAACTGCTCATCAAAGCGCGGCGTTTCATTGGCGGCGAATACCGCCGGGGAGGCCAGGGCAATCGCCAGGGCCAGACGGGAAAACTTCATTCGAGAGTCCTCAAAAGATCGATCCTTTTGAGGAGGGCAGGAACACAAGCGCGGAATACGGAGACGGCGCTTGACGGTGCCGCCCTCCGCAACACCAGTCGCTTCTCGTCGGCCGGTCTCCGGACTCATGACCCTGACGACTCCGCCTTCCCAGGAATGATCCCAGTGGCTGTTGGAGTCGCCGCCCGAGAGGGCGGGCATTCACCGTTGCGGGGGCAGTGCCGGGATGGCTCACAAAAGAGCGCCACCGGCTTCCCGTTTAACGCAAAAACACTTGCGCACCGACAAGAAAAACGCGGGCACCATAACGGGCGGCGCGTGGGGAAGCAATGATCGGCGTTAAGGGCGAGGGGTGCCTGGGCCTGGAGCGGGTGTCGCTCTCACCTGCGTCGGCCGGCATGAAGCCGGCCCCACGGGTTCACACCCGGCTCACCAGGCGGCGCGGCCCGTGGGGCTGTGGGGCCGGGTTTATCCCGGCCGGCGGCGTCGAGCCCGTGACGATGCTTGCCCCGCTCTTCCATCAAGTGGCTGGGTCCAGCCGTATCAGCTCGCCATGGCCCACTGGCTGGCGAAAGGCCTGCTCCAGTGACTCGCCGAGCAGCAGATGATGCAGCGCGCGGATCGGCCCGGCGTGGGTGATCAGCAGGGCATCGCCGCTTCCCAGCTCGGCGAGGAACTGCCGCAGCCGCGCCAGCAGCTCGGGGAGGGGTTCGCCGCCGGGTGGCGCCGCGCGTTGCCAGTGGTCGCCCCAGTGGCGTGCTTCCGGCGAGTCCAGTTCCGCCCAGGTACGCCCTTCCCAGGCGCCGAAGTTCAGCTCCATCAGCCGGGCGTCGATGCGGTAGGGGGAGCCCAGGGCGTCGGCCAGGGCGCGGCAGCGCTGGCTGGGGCTGCTCCACACCGGCGGCGGGCCGCCTGGAAACTGCCGCGCCAGGGTTTCCCGTATCGCCTGCGCCTCGGCGGCAAAGCTGTCGGCCAGCGGCACATCCAGCTGGCCGTAGCACAGCCCCGGCGCGCAGCCGACGCGGGTGTGGCGGATCAGATAAAGCGGCACAGCGCCAACGCCCCGAGCAGGAAGGTCAGCTCGCTCAATTGTTGCAGTGCGCCCAGGCAGTCGCCGGTGAACCCGCCGATCCACTTGCGCAGCCAGCGGGCGAACCACAGGCGCAGGGGAATCAGCGGCAGCACCGCCAGCCACAGCAGGGGCGGCAGTTCGATCCACAGGAACGGCGCCAGGGCCAGCGCGGCGGCGATCAGCAGGCCGAGCAGCGAGATGCGCACCGCCAGCGGCTTGGCCTTGCCTTCCGGGCGGGCGTAGGACTCGGTGAGCATCATGGTCGCCGCGTTCAGGCGGCTGACGGCGTGGGCGAGGATCAGCAGCGGAATCACCAGCGCGGCGGGCAGCGAGACCAGCAGCAGGAACTTGCCGCCCAGCGCCGCGAGCAGGGTAGCGGCGCCGTAAGTGCCCAGCCGCGAGTCCTGCATGATGGCGAGGATGCGCTCGCGGTCCCAGCCGCCGCCCATGCCGTCCATGCAGTCGGCCAGGCCGTCCTCGTGGAAGCAGCCGGTGAGCAGCAGGCCGAATACCATGCTCAGGAAGATGGCAATCGGCGCGTCCCACAGGAAACTGGCGCCCCAGTAGACCAGCGCGCAGGCCGCGCCGATCAGCGTGCCGATCAGCGGGAAATAGACCGCCGCCCTGTTCAGCTCGTCCTCGGAATAGGGCACCCGCGCGGGGATCGGCACGCGGGTGAAGAACTGCAGGGACAACAGGAAACGGTCGGTCTCCCGGCGCAGGGCGGAACGCTCGCTCATCGGTCGGAGACGCCGGCGGATTCGAACGAGGCCATCTCGTTGAGGAAGCCGCAGGCGGCCTGCAACAGCGGCCACGCCAGCACCGCACCGCTGCCTTCGCCCAGGCGCAGGTCCAGCTGCAGCAGGGGCGTGGCCTTGAGGTGCGCCAGCAACAGCGGATGGCCGCCTTCCTGGGAGCGGTGGCCAAATACCGCGTAGTCGCGCACCGCCGGCGCGATCTGCATGGCGGCCAGCAGCGCGGCGGTGGCGATGAAGCCGTCGACCAGGATCAGCGCACCCTTCTCGGCGCTGCCCAGCATGGCGCCGGTCATCATCGCCACCTCGAAGCCGCCGACTTCGGCAAGAGCATTCAGGGCGTCGTGCGGGCCGGGGCCGACGCGCTCGGCCACCGCCTGCAGGGTGGCGACCTTGCGCGCCAGGCCGGCGTCGTCCAGGCCGGTGCCGCGTCCGGTGCAGGCGGCGATCGGCAGGTCGGCCAGCAGGTGGCTGAGCAGCGTGGCGGCGGAGGTGTTGCCGATACCCATCTCGCCGAAGGCCAGCACGTTGCTACCCAGGGCGACTTCCTCGTGGGCGATGCGTCGGCCGGTTTCCAGGCAGCGCAGCGCCTGCTCGCGGCTCATGGCCGGGCCTTCGAGGCAGTTGGCGGTACCGTGGGCGATTTTCTCGTGGCGCAGCGGCAGGTCGGCGGGGAAGTCGTGGTTCACCCCGGCATCCACCACCTGGAAGGCGAAGCCATGCTGGCGCGCGAAGCTGTTGGTGGCGGCGCCGCCGGCCAGGAAGTTGTACACCATCTGCGGGGTGACTTCGGCCGGATAGGCGCTGACGCCGGACTGGGCCAGGCCGTGGTCGGCGGCGAAGATGGTCAGGCTCGGGCGGTTCAGCTCGGGGCTGAGGGTCTGCTGTACCCAGCCGATCTGCAGGGCCAGGGCCTCCAGCTGGCCAAGGGCGCCGAGGGGCTTGGTCTTGCGATCGATCTTGTGGCGCAGGGCCGGAAGGATGGCGGTGTCGGGGGCGGAAAGGTTGAAGCAGGGCAGGGAAGACATCAAGGCGCTCGATAGCACCGAGCGGGTCGGTGCGGAAGGAATGAAAAAGGGGGCCGCCGGAACCTTACTGCCGGCAGCGGGGCGGGACAAGCATCAGGGGGGCTAGGGGCGTAGCGCGGACAGTGCCTTCCTGTCCGCCGATGGTTCCCGACCGAAGCCGCGTTCGGCGGACAAAACAACGTTGTCCGCCCTACAGCTGCACCGAGCGGATGTAGGGCGGACAGCGCTTTCCTGTCCGCCGATGGTTCACAACCGAAGCCGTGTCCGGCGGACAAAACAGCGTTGTCCGCCCTACAGGCTGTTCAGCCGCTTGCGCACCGCCGCTTCGATCCCCGCCTCGTCCAGCCCGCACTCGGCGAGCATCTCGGCGGGCTTGGCGTGCTCGACGTAGCGGTCGGGCAGGCCCAGGTGCAGCAGCGGCTTGACGATGGCCTCGCTGGCCAGGAACTCGCTGACCGCGCTGCCGGCGCCGCCCATGATGCTGTTTTCCTCGATGGTCACCAGCAGCTCATGCTCGGCCGCCAGCTGGCGCACCAGGGCCTCGTCCAGCGGCTTGACGAAACGCATGTCGACCACGGTGGCGTCCAGGGTTTCGCCGACCTTCAAGGCTTCGGCCAGCTGCACGCCGAAGGCCAGCAGGGCGACGCGCCGGCCCTGGCGACGGATCACGCCCTTGCCGATGTCCAGTGGCTGCAGGCCCGGCTCCAGCGGCGCGTTCGGGCCGGTGCCGCGCGGGTAGCGCACGGCGGCCGGCCCGTTGTGCAGGAAGCCGGTGGTCAGCATGCGGCGCAACTCGTTCTCGTCGCTGGGGGTCATGACCACCATGCCGGGGATGCAGCGCAGGTAGGAGAGGTCGAAGCTGCCGGCGTGAGTCGGGCCGTCCTCGCCGACCAGGCCGGCGCGGTCGATGGCGAACAGCACATCGAGGTCCTGCACCGCCACGTCGTGAATCAGCTGGTCGTAGGCGCGCTGCAGGAAGGTGGAGTAGATCGCCACCACCGGCTTGGCGCCTTCGCAGGCCATGCCGGCGGCGAGGGTCACGGCATGCTGCTCGGCGATGGCCACGTCGAAGTAGCGGTCCGGGAAGCGTTCGCTGAAGGCCACCAGGTCGGAACCTTCCTTCATGGCCGGGGTGATGCCCAGCAGGCGCGCGTCCTGGGCGGCCATGTCGCACAGCCACTGGCCGAACACGTTGGAATAGCGCGGGCCGGCCGGCTTCTTCGGGGCCTTGGGTGCGTCTTCCAGCTTGTTGATGGCGTGCCAGGCGATCGGGTCCAGCTCGGCCGGGGCGAAGCCCTTGCCCTTCTTGGTCACCACGTGCAGGAACTGCGGCCCGGACAGGTCGCGCATGTTGCGCAGGGTGGCAATCAGGGTCGGCAGGTCGTGGCCGTCGATGGGGCCGATGTAGTTCCAGCCCAGTTCCTCGAACAGGGTGCCGGGCACCAGCATGCCCTTGGCGTATTCCTCGGTGCGGCGGGCGATTTCCCAGGCGCCGGGCAGGCGCGACAGCACCTTCTTGCTGCCCTCGCGCATGGAGGCGTAGGTACGGCTGGAAAGGATCTTGGCCAGGTAGTTGGACATGCCGCCGACGTTGCGCGAGATCGACATGTCGTTGTCGTTGAGCACCACCAGCATGTCGGCGCCGACTTCCGGGGCGTGGTTGAGCGCCTCGAAGGCCATGCCGGCGGTCAGCGCGCCATCGCCGATCACCGCGATGGCCTTGCGCTTCTCGCCGCGCAGGCGGTTGGCGATGGCCATGCCCAGCGCCGCGCCGATGCTGGTGCTGGAGTGACCGACGCCGAAGGTGTCGTACTCGCTCTCGCTGCGGCGCGGGAAGGCGGCCAGGCCGTCCTTCTGGCGCAGGGTGCCCATGCGCTGGCGACGACCGGTCAGGATCTTGTGCGGATACGCCTGATGGCCCACGTCCCACACCAGCCGGTCATCCGGGGTGTCGAAGATGTAGTGCAGGGCAATGGTCAGCTCGATCACGCCGAGCCCGGCGCCGAAGTGGCCGCCGGTCTGCCCGACACTGTAGAGCAGCTCCTGGCGCAGTTCGTCGGCCAGTTGTTCCAGTTCCGCTTCGCTCAGACGGCGCAGCTCGACGGGCGTTGCGGCGCGGTCGAGCAGGGGCGTGGCGGGACGCTGGCGGGGGATTTCATGGAACGTCTTGGGCATCAGACTGATCGTTTCATCGGGGTAAAAGACGGCGCAGTTTACTCGAAGCGTGTGAGGCTGCCCAATCGGCTGTTCAGTGAATGAACAGGCTGAGCAGCCACAGGCCCAGCAGCAACAGCAGCACGCCGGAAATGAAGGCGCGGCGCAGCAGGGCGCGCACTGCCGACACCAGGATCAGCAGGCCGACGACCAGCGCCGCCAGGCTGAGCAGCGAGGCGTCCATGCCCAGGGCGCTGGCCAAGCCGTTGAGAAAGCCGCGGCCGGCATCGGCGATCGCCTCGAACAGCCCATACAGGCCATCGATGATCCAGCGCAGCAGGGTGCCCAGCGCCTCGCCCATGCTTTCGAAAAAGCCTTCTACCCGCATCGCATCGACCTTCCGTTGAATGGACGCGCAGTGTAGGGGCTCTCGGCGTGACTTTGCGAGCCTGTGGGGATGGCCGTCGGGCTGGTCGATTGCCAACTGGCCGGCATTGGCTACTGTTTAACCAGAGGTGACGACCTTGGCAGAGGTCGCGCCTGCCGGCACAGCCTGCGGCACCGCACGACCGCAGGGACCGGCCAGCCTGAGCAGGAGATGCGTGATGGACATGAACCGTCGGCAGTTCTTCAAGGTCTGCGGTGTCGGCCTTGGGGCGTCCAGCCTGGCGGCGCTGGGCATGGCTCCGCCACCCGCCTACGCCGAATCGATTCGCCACTTCAAACTCGCCCACACCCGGGAAACCCGCAACACCTGCCCGTACTGCTCGGTCGGCTGCGGGCTGATCCTGTACAGCCAGGGCAGTGGTGGCAAGAACGTCAGCCAGGAAATCATCCACATCGAGGGTGACTCGGATCATCCGGTCAATCGCGGCACCCTGTGCCCGAAGGGCGCCGGCCTGCTGGACTTCGTCCACAGCCCGCACCGCCTGACCCAGCCGGAGGTGCGCGAGCCCGGCAGCGACACGTGGACACCAATCAGCTGGGACGACGCCCTGGATCGCATCGCCCGGCTGATGAAGGACGATCGCGACGCCAACTTCATCGAGCGCAACGAACAGGGGCAGACCGTCAACCGCTGGCTGAGCACCGGCTTCCTGGCGGCCTCGGCGTCGTCCAACGAGTCCGGCTACATCACCCACAAGGTGGTGCGCGCCCTCGGCATGCTGGGGTTCGATAACCAGGCGCGTGTCTGACACGGCCCGACGGTGGCAGGTCTTGCCCCGACGTTTGGCCGCGGTGCCATGACGAACCACTGGAGTGACATCCAGAATGCCGATCTGATCCTGATCATGGGCGGCAACGCCGCCGAAGCCCACCCGTGCGGCTTCAAGTGGGTGACCGAAGCCAAGGCTCACAACAAGGCCCGGCTGATCGTGGTCGACCCGCGCTTCAACCGCTCGGCCTCGGTGGCCGACCTGTACGCACCGATCCGCACCGGCACCGACATCGCCTTCCTGGGCGGGTTGATCAACTACCTGCTGGAGAACGACAAGATCCAGCACGAGTACGTGCGCAACTACACCGACCTGCCGCTGATCGTGCGCGAGGGCTTCGGCTTCGAGAACGGCCTGTTCGACGGCTACGACGCCGAGCGACGCGGCTATCCGGACAAGTCGACCTGGAACTACGAAATCGGCCCGGACGGCTACGCGCTGACCGACCCGACGCTCAGCCATCCGCGCTGCGTCTACCAGCTGCTGCGCGCCCACTACAGCCGCTACACGCCGGAACTGGTCAGCAGCATCTGCGGCACGCCGCAGGACCTGATGCTCAAGGTCTGGGAGGCCGTGGCGGAAACCTCGGCGCCCGGCAAGGTCATGACCATCATGTACGCCCTGGGCTGGACCCAGCACACCGTGGGCTCGCAGATGATCCGCTGCGGCGCCATGGTGCAGCTGCTGCTGGGCAACATCGGCATGCCGGGCGGCGGCATGAACGCCCTGCGTGGTCACTCCAACATCCAGGGACTCACCGACCTGGGCCTGCTCTCCAACCTGCTGCCCGGCTACCTGACCCTGCCCCGGGACACCGAGCAGGACTACGCCGCCTACATCGCCGGGCGGGCGCCGCGGCCGCTGCGGCCCAACCAGCTGTCCTACTGGCAGTACTACGAGCGCTTCCACGTCAGCCTGATGAAGGCCTGGTTCGGACCCAACGCCACGGTGGAAAACAACTGGGCCTACGACTGGCTGCCGAAGCTGGATATCCCCGGCTACGACGTGCTGAAAGTGTTCGACATGATGTACGAGGGGCAGATCAACGGGTACTTCTGCCAGGGCTTCAATCCCATCGGCTCGTTCCCCAACAAGGCCAAGGTCAGCGCCGCGCTGTCGCGGCTGAAGTACCTGGTGGTCATGGACCCCCTGCAGACCGAGACGGCCGAGTTCTGGCGCAACGCCGGCGAGCACAACGATGTGGACACCGCCGCCATCCAGACCACGGTGTTCCGCCTGCCCACCACCTGCTTCGCCGAGGAGAATGGCGCGCTGGTCAACAGTGGTCGCTGGCTGCAATGGCACTGGAAGGCCGGTGACCCGCCAGGGCTGGCGCGCACCGACGTGCACATCATGGCCGGCCTGTATCACCGGCTGCGCGAGCTGTACCTGAGCGAGGGCGGCGTGTTCCCCGATCCGATCCTCGGCCTGCACTGGAACTACGCGCGCCCCGACGAGCCCAGCGCCGAAGAAATCGCCATGGAGTACAGCGGCAAGGCGCTGACCAACCTGACGGACCCGAACACCGGCGCGGTCGAGGTGCGTGCCGGCGAACAGCTGGCCGGCTTCGGCCAGTTGCGCGCCGACGGTTCCACGGCCTGCGGCTGCTGGATCTGGTCCGGCTCCTGGACCCAGCAGGGCAACCAGATGGCGCGGCGCGACAACGCCGACCCCTTCGGCATGGGCCAGACCCTGGGCTGGGCCTGGGCGTGGCCGGCCAACCGGCGGATTCTCTACAACCGCGCCTCGGCGCGGCCGGACGGCCAGCCCTGGGATCCGGTGAAGAAGCGCCTGGTGTGGTGGAACGGCACGCGCTGGGCCGGCACGGACGTCCCCGACTTCAAGCTCGACTCGCCGCCGGAGGAGGGCATGAGCCCGTTCATCATGACCCCCGAGGGCACGGCGCGCTTCTTCGCCGTGGACATGATGGCCGAGGGCCCGTTCCCCGAGCACTACGAGCCGTTCGAGACGCCCATCGGCCGCAACCCGTTGCACCCGGACAACCCCTTGGCGCGCAGCAACCCGGCGGCGCGGGTGTTCAAGAACGACATGGAGCTGTTCGGCACCGCCGAGGAATTTCCCTACGCGGCCACCACCTACCGCCTCACCGAGCATTTCCATTTCTGGACCAAGCACTGCCGGCTGAATGCGATCACCCAGCCGGAGCAGTTCGTGGAAATCGGCGAGGCATTGGCCAGCGAGCTGGGCATCGCCGCCGGCGACCGCGTGAAGGTGTCGTCCAACCGCGGCTACATCAAGGCGGTGGCGGTAGTCACCAAGCGCATCCGCCCGCTCACCGTGGACGGGCGCACGGTGCACCACGTGGGCATCCCGCTGCACTGGGGCTTCTCGGGACTGGCCAAGAACGGCTTCATCACCAACACGCTGACTCCGTTCGTGGGCGACGGCAACACCCAGACCCCGGAGTTCAAGTCCTTCCTGGTCAACGTGGAGAAGGCATGACATGGCGACCCAAGACCTGATTGCCCGCTCCGCCACCACCACGCAACCGCCCTCGGTGCGCGACACGATGGAGGTGGCCAAGCTGATCGACACCTCCAAGTGCATCGGCTGCAAGGCCTGCCAGGTAGCGTGCTCGGAGTGGAACGACCTGCGTGACGAGGTGGGCGAGAACCACGGCATCTACGACAACCCCATGGACCTGACCGCCGAGTCCTGGACGCTGATGCGCTTCGCCGAGTACGAGAACCCGGACTCGGGCAACCTGGAATGGCTGATCCGCAAGGACGGCTGCATGCACTGCGCCGAGCCGGGCTGCCTGAAGGCCTGCCCGAGCCCCGGCGCGATCGTGAAGTACGCCAACGGCATCGTCGACTTCAACCAGGACCACTGCATCGGCTGCGGCTACTGCATCACCGGCTGCCCGTTCAACATCCCGCGGCTGTCCGCCAAGGACAAGAAGGCCTACAAGTGCACCCTGTGTTCCGACCGCGTGGCGGTGGGCCTGGAGCCGGCCTGTGTGAAGACCTGCCCGACCGGCGCCATCGTCTTCGGCAGCAAGGACGACATGCGCAACCACGCCGCCGGACGCATCGCCGACCTCAAGGAGCGCGGCTTCGAGCAGGCCGGGCTGTACGATCCGGCCGGTGTTGGGGGAACCCACGTGATGTATGTGCTGCACCACGCCGACCAGCCGCAGCTGTACAGCGGTCTGGCCCAGGACCCGACCATCAGTCCGCTGGTCAGCCTGTGGAAGGGCGTCACCAAGCCGCTGGCGCTGCTGGCCATGGGCGCGGCGGTGCTCGGTGGTTTCTTCCACTACGTGGGCATCGGCCCGAACCGCGTCGAGGAGGACTACGACCCCGAGGCAGGCGATCCGCTGCCGCCTTCTGGCGAGCCTGTAGTGCACCAGGTCGACCCCGGTGTGCACCAGGTCGATCCCCGCGACCCGCGAAGCGGAGGAACCCCGAGATGATCCGCAGCAGACCCATCGTTCGCTACACCGCCGGTCAGCGCGTCAACCACTGGCTGGTGGCGCTGTTGTTCCTGGCCGCCGGCCTGTCCGGGCTGGCGCTGTTCCACCCGTGGCTGTTCGGCTTGTCCGGCCTGTTCGGCGGCGGGACCTGGACGCGCATCCTGCACCCTTGGTTCGGCGTGGCCATGTTCTTGTTCTTCCTGTTCCTGGTCATCCGCTTCGCCCGCCACAACGGCATGGAGCGGCGCGACTGGCAATGGCTCAGGCAGATGAACGACGTGGTGGCCAACCGCGAGGAGCGCCTGCCGGAGGTGGGTCGCTACAACGCCGGCCAGAAGCTGCTGTTCTGGGTGCTGATCGTGCTCATGCTGGTGCTGCTGCTCAGCGGCCTGGTCATCTGGCGCGCCTGGTTCAGTCACCTGTTCGACCTCACCAGCCTGCGCCTGGCCAGCGTGATTCATGCGGCGGCCGGCTGGCTGCTGGTGATGAGCATCATCGTGCACGTGTATGCCGGTATCTGGGTGAAAGGCTCGATGGACGCCATGCTGTTCGGCACCGTCAGTCGCGCCTGGGCGCGCAAGCACCATTACCTCTGGTATCGGCACCTCACCGGCGAGGAAACGCCGACGACACGCACCGTGCATCGCCCGCCGCGCAGCTAGGCTGAATGCGCCAACCCGGAAAAGGACAGTCGTGTGACAGGGAAACTTCTCGAACCGGGGCAGATCGAGGCGGCGGCCGAACGGCCGCCGTTCATCCAGCTGCCGCCCCATGACCTTTTCGCGCTGCGTGCCGCGCAGTTCGACACACTGGCCACCGATCACCCGCTGGGCGAATACCTGCGCCTGCTGGCCGGCGTCTGCCGGGCCCAGCAGCAGGTCCTCGACCAGCCGCCCGCCCTGCCGGCGCTGAGCGAACGGCGCATCCAGGAATCCCTGCGCCACGGGCTGCCGCCGCTGTCGGTCGATACCCTGGTGCGTGAGGGGGGCTGGCAGCCGCTGCTGGATGCCTGGCTGGACATCTTCTACACCGCGGACAACCCCACGGTGCGCGCCGCGCTGGCGCGCCTGCACCGCGCCGACGAGTCGCAGCGCAAGGCCTGGGCGGTGGCGCTGCTGGCCGGCCAGTACGAAGGCCTGCCGGCGGCGCTGGTGCCGTTTCTCGGCGCCGGTCTGCAGCTGGCCTGGACCCACTGGCTGCTCGGTCTGCGCGAGCGCCTCGAAGCTCTGCCCGAGCCGGGCGAGCTGACCCATTGCCCGTGCTGCGGCGCGCCGCCCATGGCCGGGGTAATCCGCCACCGGGGCGTGTTCAACGGCCTGCGTTACCTGGTCTGCTCGCTGTGTTCGGCGCAGTGGCACTTCGTGCGCCTCAAGTGCAGCCAGTGCCTGTCCACCCGCGAGCTGGACTACGTGCGCCGCGACGGCACGCCCGGCGATGTGCAAGCCGAGGCCTGCCCGAGCTGCCATGGCTACCTCAAGCTGCTCTACCTGGAGCGCCGCTCCGATGGGGAATGCCTGTCCGCCGACCTGGCCAGCCTGGAGCTGGACATGCTGATGAACGAGCAGGGCTTTCACCGCCTGGCGCCCAACCTGCTGCTGGCGCCGGGAGGCGAGGGATGAACGAGGCGGTGCGCCTGCCCTCGGTGGAGCGTCTGCTGCAGGCGCCGGCCATGGCTCCGCTGCAGGAGCGGCACGGGCGCGCGGCGCTGCTGCACAGCCTGCGCGAGCTGCTGGACGAGCTGCGCGAACCCGTCCTGCAGGGCCGCTTGTCCGCCGTGGAGCTGGAGGCCGCCGTGCTGGCCGGCCGCGTCGGCGAGCGGCTGGCCAGTCGGGAACGCAGCCAATTGCGCCGGGTGTTCAACCTGACCGGCACGGTGCTGCACACCAACCTGGGGCGGGCGTTGCTGCCCGAGGAGGCCATCGAGGCGGTGGCGCTGGCGGCCCGTCATCCGGGCAACCTGGAATTCGACCTGGCCAGCGGCCGGCGCGGTGATCGCGACGCGCTGGTCGAGGAACTCCTGTGCGAGCTGACCGGCGCCGAGGCGGTCACCGTGGTCAACAACAACGCCGCCGCCGTGCTGCTGGCGCTCAACAGCCTGGGCGCGCGCAAGGAAGGCATCATCTCGCGGGGCGAACTGATCGAGATCGGCGGCGCCTTCCGCATCCCCGACATCATGGCCCGCGCCGGCGTGAAGCTGGTCGAGGTGGGCACCACCAACCGCACCCATGCGCGCGACTACGAGGCTGCCATCGGCCCGCGCAGTGCGCTGCTGATGCGCGTGCACACCAGCAACTACAGCGTGCAGGGCTTCACCGCCAGCGTGCCGACCGACCAGTTGGCGCGCATTGCCGCCCGGCACGGCCTGCCGCTGCTGGAGGACCTGGGCAGCGGCAGCCTGCTGGACCTGTCGCGCTGGGGTCTGCCCCAGGAGCCCACGGTGCGCCAGGCGCTGGCCGACGGCGCCGGGCTGGTGACTTTCAGCGGCGACAAGCTGCTCGGCGGCCCCCAGGCCGGGCTCATCGTCGGCCGGCGCGAGCTGATCCAGCGCCTGAAGAAGAATCCGCTCAAACGCGCCCTGCGCGTCGACAAGCTGACCCTCGCCGCCCTGGAAGCGGTGTTGCGTCTGTACCGCGACCCGGAGCGGCTGGCCGAGCGGTTGCCCACGCTGCGCCTGCTCACCCGCCCGCAGGCGGAGATCCGCGCCCAGGCCTTGCGCCTGCTGCCGACGCTGAGCGACGCACTGCCGGCCGACTGGCAACTGGAGGCGGTGGACGCCCTGGGCATGATCGGCAGCGGTGCCCAGCCGGTGGCACGGCTGCCTAGCGCGGCGCTGCGCTTCACGCCGCAACAGCCGCGCCGCCTGAGGAGCCGCGCCCTGCGCCAGCTGGAGGAGACCCTGCGCGGCCTGCCGATTCCGGTGCTCGGGCGCATCGACGACGACGCCCTGTGGCTGGACCTGCGGCAGCTGGATGACGAACCGGCCTTCCTGGCCCAGTGGCCATTGCTGCGCGAATGATCATCGGGACCGCCGGCCATATCGACCACGGCAAGACCATGCTGCTGCAGGCCCTCACCGGCCAGGCCGGCGACCGCCGCCGCGAGGAGCGCGAGCGCGGCATGACCATCGACCTCGGCTACCAGTACCTGGAGCTCGGGCTGGACGAGCCGCTGGGTTTCATCGATGTACCGGGCCACGAGCGCTTCATCCACAACATGCTGGCCGGTGCCAGCGGCATTGATCGGGTGTTGCTGGTGGTGGCCGCCGATGACGGCGTGATGCCGCAGACCCGCGAGCACTTGGCGATTGTCGAGCTGCTGGGCATTCCGCGTGCCCTGGTGGCTCTCACCAAGATTGATCGTGTCGAGCCG